>JBOGNS010000282.1:0-19588 GCA_050747305.1 Candidatus Acidiferrales bacterium
GGTTCGCATCGCGCTCGATAAAGTGATCGAGCCGATCCTCGATCCGCCGGAAACCAAGTACATCAAGCACGTGCGCATCCAGAGCGAGTTGCTCACCAAGTTCTGGGGACGCCCAATGCACCTCGGCGCGCACATCCTGCTGCCGCACGGCTTCGACGAGCATCCCGACGCGCGCTACCCGCTGGTGATCAACCACGGCCACTTTCCTTACGACTTCAGCGGCTTCCGCGAGCAGCCACCCGACCCCAACCTCAAATGCGAATACAGCGCGCGCTTCCAGCTCGATTGCTACAACCGCATCGTGCAGCAGGCCGCGTACGATTTCTACAAGGAATGGACCAGCGCGAATTTCCCGCGCGTCCTGCTGATCGAAATCCAGCACGCCAATCCCTATTACGACGACTCCTACGCGGTGAACTCCGCCAACCTCGGGCCCTACGGCGACGCCATCGTGAAAGAGCTGATCCCGCACATCGAGAAAAAGTTCCGCGGCATCGGGCAGGGCTGGGCGCGCTTCCTGTACGGCGGCTCCACCGGCGGCTGGGAAGCGCTCGCGGTGCAGATTTTTTATCCCGATGATTTCAATGGCTGCTACGCTGCGTGTCCCGATCCGATTGATTTCCGCGCTTACACCGTGGTGGACATTTACAAAGACAAAAACGCCTACTGGGCGGAAGGTCCGTTCAAGAAAGTGGCGCGGCCCGGCCACCGCGATTACTTGGGACACCTCTCCTCGACGCTCGAGCAGATGAACCGCATGGAGTTGGTGCTCGGCACAAAAAGCCGCTCCGGCGGCCAGTGGGACATCTGGGAGGCGGTATATTCACCGGTGGGAGCGGATGGCTACCCGCAGCGCATCTGGGACAAGCGCACCGGGGCCATCGACGCCAAAGTCGCAGCGCACTGGCGCGAGAACTACGACCTCTCGCACATCCTGCAACGCGACTGGAACCGCGGCCTCGGCAAGAAACTTCAGGGCAAAATCCATCTCTACGTCGGAGACATGGACAACTACTACCTGAACAACGCCGTGTATCTCACCGAAGAAATTCTCAAGAGCACCAAGGATCCGCACTACGATGGCGTGGTGGACTATGGCGATCGCGCCGAGCACTGCTGGAACGGCGACCACTCCCGCTCCAACGCCTACTCGCGCTTGCGCTACCACCAGATGTTCATCCCCAAAATCGCCGAGCGCATCCTGAAGACCGCGCCGCAAGGCAGCGATCTCAAAAGCTGGCGTTACTGAGCCGCTGCATGGCGCCTTCAACGAAATTGACGCGCCAAATCGCGCCGCCTATGCTCAATGACGATTGATCTTTTGAGGAGGAGCCGGATGCGCCGAATCGCTTCGTTTATTGCCCTGTTCGCCTTTGCCGCCGCGCTTGCGCCCGCGACGATCGCCCAGCCCGCCGCCAGTGCCCAAGCGCATGAGTACGAATATAAGCTGCTTGCTACCAACAAGACGTCCACCATGCAGCGCGAAATGAACATCCTCTCCACGGAAGGCTACCGCTTCGAAGGCGTGATGGGCGGCGAGACCTCGTTCGGCGGCAGCGAAACCGTGGTGGTCATGGGCCGTCCGCGCGGCGGCGCCCAGAAAGGCCGCTACGCCTACAAGCTGCTGGCCACCAACAAAACCTCCACCATGCAGAAAGAGTTGCAAAAAATGGGCGACGAAGGATTCGAGTACAAAGGTCAGACGGTCTTCAAGACCGGGTTCGGCGGCCAGGAAGTCGTGGTCATCCTCGAGCGCGACACCACGGCCAAGAACGGCCGCTTCCTCTACAAACTTCTCGCCACCAAGAAAACCTCCACCATGCAAAAAGAGCTGACGGAAGCGGCAGTGGAGGGCTTCCAGTTCGTCGGCGTCACCGTGGCGGAAACTTCCTTCGGCGGCAACGAAGTGGTCTCCATCATGCGCCGCCGCCTCGAGTAGGGGCAGGCCCCTGTGCCTGCCCGTTTTGCATCGGCGCGTAGGAATCCACGTATGGTGGGCCCGAGATTCCCTGGCCATATCTTGTTTTCGTAGGAAAAGGGGCGGCCACCGGGGGCCGCCCCTACGATGGCTGAAGCGGGCCGCCGGTGGATTCCAGCTCAATGCGCATCACCCAGTCATAGTGGAAGCGCTCGCTCTTCAGCCACGCTTCAAGCTGATCGCGGTCCGCGGCTTCCCACTCCACCAGCATTTTGCCTTCGATCATATTGACGGCCACGCGGCGGCCCATCGTGCGTGTCGAATCATGCGCTGTGGCGCCGGCGGAACGGCCCGCAGCACCGGCAGCAAATACGCGCTTCGTCAATTCATCTGCGCCCTGGCGCGTGAGGCAAGCCAGCGTGTGCATGGAGATGTATTTGGGCATGTGCGCTCCTGAAGGAAGCTCTCGAAAGAGCTAAGATGGTGCCATGAAAGGAACGGAAAATAGAAACTGGAAAATAGAAAAGAGGCGGAACGCGCGTGCGGCCGCGAACCTCTTTTCTATTTTCTCTTTTCTATTTTCCCTTTTCCTTGCACTCACGCTTGCGCCCGCAGGCTGTGGCGCCTACACCGCGCAACGTTCTCAATCCGACGAGGGCTACCAGCGCGCGCGGGAAGAGATGGTGCGCACACAGATTGCCTCGCGTTCGCTGCTGGATAGCGCGCCGGCGGTGCGCAACCCGCGCGTGCTCGACGCGATGCGAAAAGTGCCGCGGCACCGCTTCGTGCCGCCGGCGATGGCCGCGCGCGCTTACGGCGATCACCCGCTGCCCATCGGACACGGGCAGACGATTTCGCAGCCTTACATTGTGGCCATCATGACCGAGTTAGCCCAGCCAAAGAAAGAACACCAAGCGCTGGAGATCGGCACCGGCTCCGGCTATCAGGCGGCGGTGCTCAGCGAGTTGGTGGCGCACGTCTACACCATCGAGCTGCTCGAGCCGCTGGCCAGCGCCGCGCGCGAGCGCCTCAAGCAAATGGGCTACGCCAACGTCACGGCGCGCGTCGGCGATGGCTACAAAGGATGGCCGGAGCACGCGCCCTACGATGTGATCCTCGTCACGGCCGGCGCGCCGTTCATCCCCCCGGCGCTGGTGGAGCAACTCGCGCCCGGCGGCCGCATGGTGATTCCGGTCGGCAACCAGTGGGGCGATCAGGTGCTCAAAGTCGTGGCAAAAGACGCGAACGGCAAGGTTCGCATGCAAGACGTAATGGGTGTACGCTTTGTGCCGCTCGTTCCAGGGGACAAAAAATAGAAAAGAGAAAACAGAAAATGGGCGCGAGCATCGAGGGCCCGGCCTGTTTTCTGTTTTCTCTTTTCTATTTTCTGTCTTCCATTTCTGCGGGCAGAGACACAGGGAGAATTGAGTCGCCTTATGACTGAGCGTCGCAGCGCTCATCCCTACCACATGCACGACGCGATGCACGCGCAGCCGGAGTGCATGGCCCGCGCGATTGCCTCGCGGCGCGAAGCGGTTCACCGAGCCAGCGAGGCCGCGGCCGCGCGCAAGCGTCTGTGGATGGTGGGCACCGGCACCTCACTTCACGCCGCCATGGTGGCCGACTACTTCCTCCGCCACTTCACGCGGGGCGCCGGCGCAGCGGTGATCCAGTCCTTCGAATTCGTGCACTATCCGCGCGAACTGCGCAGTGACGACGCGGTGATTGTCATCAGCCACGGCGGCTGGAAAAGCTACTCGGCGCAGGCCTTAGCCGCGGCGCGCGCGGCGGGCGCGCTGGCCATTGCCGTAACCGGCGCAGGCGGCGCTGAACACCTGCGCGGCGCGGATTTCGTGCTGGAAACCTGCGAGCAGGAAATCTCCTGCGCGCACACCAAAAGCTACACCACTGCGCTGGCGCTGCTGGCGCTGCTAGCGATTCGCGTGGCCGCCAACCGCGGCTACATCACCGCGGAGGATGCGCAGCGCGCCGAGGCCGCCGTGGAAACAGCGCCTGAGCTTCAGCGCGAGGCGTTGAAACTGGAGTCGCAAGCCATCGAGGTGGCGCCGCAACTGGCGCAGCGGCTGCGCTGGCGGCTGGTTGGCGCGGGGCCGAATTGGGCCACCGCCTGCGAAGGTGCGCTGAAGGTGAAAGAGACCAGCTATCTCGGCGCGGAGGGCTTGCAGGTCGAGCAATTCCTCCATGGCCCGATTGCGGAACTCGACGAGCGCTGCGTGCTCGTCGCGCATTTGGCCGGCGGGCCAGGCGACCATCGCGTGGTGGCCGCATTGCGCGCGGCGAGCGAGGTGGGCGCCTTGCGCGTGCTGATTGCGTCGCACGGCGCGACGCCAGCGGAGCGTGTCGCCGAGCATGTGCTGGAAGCGCCCGCAGCCAGTGAATGGCTGTCACCGCTGGTCCATGCGGTGCCGCTGCAGTTGCTGGCCTACTATTCGGCTTTAGCGTGCCGCACCAATCCGGATACGTGCCGCCGCGATCAGCCCGCGCACGACCGCGCGCGCCGCCACTTCGAGCTGTAAGACGCAACCGCAGATGAACGCAGATAAACGCAGATGAGCGTCTTGTTCCTGATGCTGGCCGTGTTCGCTCTGCTGCACCTGCCCGCGCTGCGCAGCGTGCCGCTGTTTCGCACGCGGCGAGACAAGGCCGCTGCGGCCATGGCCGTGATGTTTTTCTTCACCGGCAGCGACCATTTCCTTAATCCGCAGCGCTACCTGCCGATGATGCCGCCGGTGCTGCCGCCCGCCGCGCAGCCCGCGCTGATTTACATCAGTGGCTTCTGCGAACTGGCCGGTGCGACCGGATTGCTGATCCGACGCACGCGCCGCTGGGCCGCATGGGGACTGATCGCGCTGCTCATCGCCATTTTTCCCGCCAATATTTACGTCGCGCTCTCCCGCGGCAGCATTGCCGGGCTGCCGTCGAGCGCGTGGTACTACTGGGCGCGTTTGCCGATTCAGTTCATCTTTATCGCCTGGGCCTGGTGGATCGCGAAAGGCAGTGATCGGTGATCAGCGGCCGGTGGTCGGTGGTCAGTGACTGGCGATCGGTGCTATGCCCGTGTTGCCCCGCGCGCGGTCGCGCCCTCTTGGCACTTCCTGCCGCGAAGCAGTGTCCATATCAGTGGGAGCGCCGCTAGATTACGCGGCGGCGGCAACCGCGAGCGTAGTGCGCGCATCTCGGTGGGTAGCCTCGGGGATTTTTCATTTCTGTGGTGGCCGCGAGCGCACTCGCGCAACAGTCGCTAGCGAACTCGCGCAAGCTAAAGGAGGACTCACATGCGAACCGTATTGGTGTGCCTGCTCATTTTGCAATTGTTGTTGAATCCTATTCCGGCGGCAGCGCAGTCGGGACAATCCGCTTCGGCGGCGCAAACGGCTGCTTCCGGCAGCGAGGCGACGCGGCTGCCGGTGCGCCGCGTGGTGCTGTACAAAAACGGCGTCGGCTACTTCGAGCATCTCGGCCGCGTGCGCGGCAGCGGCGAGGTAAGCATCGAATTCACCTCCGGCCAGCTCAACGACGTACTGAAGTCCCTCACCACGCTGGACCTCAGCGGCGGGCGCATCACCGGCGTCAATTACAATTCCGATGCGCCGCTCTCGCGCCGGCTGGGTGCGCTGCGTCTGCCGCTCGATCAGCAGACATCCACCGTAGCATTTCTGAACGCGCTTCGCGGCGCGGAACTGCAAGTGCGCGGCCCGGCGGGATCGTTCACCGGGCGGCTGCTCAGCGTCGAGCGGCGGGAGCGCACCGACAAGAACGGCCAGTCCGCAACGGTTGACGAGCTTTCGCTGATCACCGATTCCGGCGAAATGCGCATCGTCGAACTGGGACCGGGCGTGACGGTGCGCGTGGTGGAGCGCGACCTTTCGAGCGAAGTGGGGCGCTATCTTGATTTGGTGTCGTCCACGCGCGAGCGCGACCTGCGCCGCATGACCATTTCCACCGCCGGCACGGGCGAGCGGCAACTCTTCGTCAGCTACATCAGCGAAGTACCCATCTGGAAGACCACCTATCGCGTGGTGCTGCCATCGAAGCCCGGCGCCAAGCCGCTGCTGCAAGGCTGGGCCATTGTGGACAACACCGTCGGCGAAGATTGGAAGGAGGTCGAGCTTTCGCTCGTCGCCGGCGCCCCGCAATCCTTCATCCAGCAACTCTCGCAGCCCTACTACTCACGCCGGCCGGTTGTGCCGCTACCCGAAGCAGCAATGCTCACCCCCCAAACCCACCAGGCGACTCTGACAACCCGCGACGGCCAATTGGTCGGTGACGTAACCGACGCCACCGGAGCCGCTGTTCCTGGTGCATCAGTCCGTCTTATGACGGAAGGCGGCGGACTCGTCGCTCAGACCACCACCAATAGTGAGGGTGAGTATTCATTCGATTCAGTGGCACCGGGCCGCTATCGCCTGCACGTCGGAAGCCTTGGCTTCAAGGACACGGTGGTTCGCGGAATCCAGATTGCAGTCGCAAGCCAAACATCGCAGGATGTCGATCTCGATATTGAAGGTGTGACTGAAACCGTTGTTGTCGAAGCCGAGCCAGTACGAGTTAACACCACGACTGCGGAGATACGCCGAGGGGCCGGAGGAGGGTTTGCAGGTGGCCCACTTAGGTCTCTGCCTCTCCCGAAGCCGAGCGAGATGATGATGAGGATGAATGCTGCGGCGGAAGGACAGGAACTCGGCGATTTGTTCGAGTACAAGTTGAAGGAGCGGGTGACGATCAACAAGAACCAGTCGGCGATGGTGCCGATTGTGCAGACCGACATCGCGGCGGAGAAAGTGTCGCTGTGGAACGAAGCGCGCGGCAATGCGCGCCCGCTGCGCGCGCTGTGGCTCACCAACTCCAGCAACCTTACGCTGGACGGCGGCAGCTTCTCGGTGCTGGAGGACGAAACCTTCGCCGGCGAAGGCCTCACCGACGCACTGAAACCGGGCGAAAAGCGCCTGCTCAGCTACGCCATTGATTTGGGGATGCTCGTCGACACCAAGCGGGAAACCTTTCAGGAGCGGGTGACGAAAGTCCGCCTCCTCAAGGGCGTGATGTTCCACACCAGCGAAGAACGCCAGGTGCGCACCTACACGATTCGCAATGAAGACACCACCGCGCGCAAGCTGGTGGTCGAACACCCGGTGCGTGCGGACCACAAGCTTGCCGAGGACGCCCCGAAGCCCGAAGAAACCTCCACCGGCTTTTATCGCTTCCGCGCCGCGGTGGAGCCGAAAGCAACCGCGAAGTTCACCGTCACGGAAATCAAGCCGCTGGAGACTCGCTACATGCTGACGGACATGACCGATAACCTCATCGCGCTTTTCTTGCAACAGAAATCGATAAACGCGCGGGTGGAACAGGAACTGCGCAAGATCGTGGCGCAGCGATGGGTGGTGGGGCGGCATGAGGCCGATATCCGCGCTCGCCAGGAGCAAGTCCAGCAGATCTTCAACGACCAGCAGCGGGTGCGCGAAAATATGAAGGCGCTGAAGGGCAGCTCCGAGGAAAAGCAACTGCTCCAGCGCTACACGCGGCAACTCGACCAGCAGGAGAGTCAGCTCGACGCGTTGCGCGCAGAAATCGCGGGACTCGAGCAGAAGCGCGACGCCGCCCGCGAAGAACTCAACCGCATGACGCAGGAACTCACGCTCGACGCCGTGCTGTGAGTGGCGCAGCGTTCACGCTGCACGCTTTGGCGTGTCAGGCAGGCCCATCTAAGCCCGCGATCAAACAAGGCAGCCTCAAGGCTGCCCCACTTGTAGCGCCGGGTTCCGTCGTTGGAACCCGGCACGCGTCGCGTTACGGTGCCGCCAAAATACTGCCGTGTCGCGACTCCCGCGACGCGCCGCTACAAAGTACCGGCGGCCGGCGCTTTCCTGGTCGCAAGGATTTGGCGCAGCAGGTCGCGAGCCTTCTTCTTTGGCTCTTTGTCATCTGCGGCAAAATCGGCGGAGCTGAGATCGTCAGTGGCCACGTGGCAGTAGCTGCACCGCTCCTCCATGGTGAAGCAAAACGACTTCATGATGTTGACCAGGTCCTGCTTGGCGATATCCTTCGGCAGGACTTGCAGGTTGGTGAAGGTGTCAGGAATCGGATTGCGCCGCGGCGCCTGCGCTTTGGCCGGCGGCGCCTGCTGGCCCGCCTGCTGACCAGCGGCCTGCGAAAGCGCAACACTGGCAGTCACCAGCAGAACCGAGAGGACGATAGCGTTTCGTGGCATTGTGATGCCCTCCGAGTCGCGCAAAACCGCGCGCCGAGCTTGCTGCGCACACCATTGAGCACGCGCTCTCGTCGCGAAAGAAGCGAAATGTGACCAGCCGCGATGGCCGAGGGACGAGCCGCTGTCCAGCGGTTGCGGAATCTGCAGAAGGACAAGCGGTCACAGCGAGCGGCCAAAGCGCTCGTCGAAGCGCGCGCGGAAGGTGCGGCTCAGGGTGAGCCGCGCGCCATCGCGCAACAGCAGCGTGGAGTCGCCATGCGGCCCGGGCAGCAGTTCGCGCACGCGGTCGAGATTCACAATGGTGGAGCGGTGGATGCGCGCAAACTTTGCCGGATCCAGTTGCGCTTCGATGCCGGCCATGGTTTCGCGGATCAGGTGCGACTGCCGCGCGGCATGCAGCCGCAGGTAATTGCCGGCGGCTTCGATCCAATCGATTTCCTCGGCGCGCAGGAAGAAGATGCGGCCGCCTTCGCGCACCACCAGCCGTTCGCGATGCTGTTGTTTCGCCCGAATGGAGCCGAGCAGCGCGAGCAGCCGCTCGCTTACTTCGCCATCGCGCGCACGGCGAAGCTGCTGGCGTGCGCGCTCCAGTGATTCGCGAAAGCGCGCGCGGTCGAAGGGCTTGAGCAGGTAGTCGAGCGCGTTTACGTCAAAGGCCCGCAGCGCGTACTCGTCGTAGGCCGTGACGAAGATCACCGCCGGCATCTGCTCGGCGCCGATCGCTTCCACCACCTCGAATCCATCCGCTTCGGGCATCTGCACATCGAGAAAAACCAAATCGGGCCGCTGCTTTTCGATGGCCGTAACCGCGCGGCTGCCATCGCCGCACTCCGCGACCACTTCGATGTCCGGCTCTTTGCGCAGCAGCGTGCGGATGCGTTCGTGCGCCAGCGGCTCGTCGTCCACAATCAGCGCGCGGATTTTTCCGTTGCTCACCACGCCTCCTGCGGTTTGCCGTTTTCTTTCTTCAGGGGCAGCACCAGCCGCGCCACCGTGCCGCTGCCATCTGGCTTGGCGGGCAACAATTCAAAGCGATGCGCGCTCCCGTAGAGTTGCGCGAGCCGCGCGCGCGTGTTGGAAATGCCGAGTCCTTCGCGCAAATCGCGCGGCCCCGAGGCATCGGGGCGCGGCAGGCCGGGGCCATCGTCTTCGATTTCGATGCGCAGCGCATGGTCGGCGAGTTCCGCGCGAATCTGCAAGCGTCCCGGCTCGACGCGTGGCGCAATCCCATGCCGCACGGCATTCTCCGCCAGCGGCTGGAGGATCAGCGTAGGGACGGCGGCGTCGAGCGTTTCGGGTGCGATGCGCATCTCCACCGTGAGACGGTCGGCGAAGCGCGTCCGCTCGATTTCCAGATAGCGCTCGAGAAACTCGAGTTCGCGCTTGAGCGGCACTTCCTGCTGGCCCGCCGAATCCAGCGTGAGCCGCAGCAGATCGCTCAGCCGCGCAAGCATGGCCTCTGCGGCTTCCACGTCGCGGTGCATCAGCGCGCTGATGGCGTGCAGCGTGTTGAAGAGAAAATGCGGCTGAAGCTGCGCGCGCAGCGCCTCCAGGCGCGCTTCGGCCAGCCGCGCTTCCAGTTGCGAGGCGCGCAACTCACGCTCGCGGAAGCCGCGGTAGTAGCGAATGCCGTGGTTCACGCCGACGATGGCCCAGTAGGTGAGAAATGCCAGATGAAATTTGTTGGCCGGATTCAGCCGTCCGGGCATTTGCAGAAGCCGCCACACCACCTGCTCTTCGATCACGATCTTCACGATGGTGAAGGCGAACGCCGCTGGAATGTGTACCGCCAGCGCGCGCAGCACACGCCCGCGCTCGATCGGGAAGCGCCGCGCCAGCCACCACACGCCCGGCGAGAGCAGCGCCCAGATGTACCACTCGCCCAGCGCCAGCCGGATCAGGAAGCCCCACGGCGCCCAGCCTTGCTGGTACATGTAGGCGAGGCCGGTCTGGCTGGCGAAGAACAAGCCGAGCGCGGTCCAGAACGCCAGCGCCAGCAGCCATCGCTTCCACGCCTGCATCATCGCGGCTACAGACTACACCAAGGGCAACTCAGAACTAGGAACGCAGAACGCGAGCGCAGGTAGCTCACAGCTAGCTTACAGTCGACAGCTTACAGTCCACAGCTCACAGTGTAAGTCAGCCCCGACTGTGAGCTGTCGACTGTAGACTGTCAGCTTCTTACTTCCTGAGTTCCTCGTTCCGAGTTCGTACTACTACGCCGGTACCGGCGAGAATGAAGCGCCCGGCCCATTGTTGCGCGCCGCGGCCCGCCGCTAGGCTGTGCAACATCAATGGGTTGGCGGCTGAGCTGCGGGGACGACATCTCGACGCATTGCGTCGTGGTGATAGCCTGCCAGCCAACCCGCCAGCTCTGATTCAGTCAAGTTTTGTGCCCATGTCCCCCCCCAGGGCCGCCGATTTCCTCCCGGCGGCCCTTCGTTTTCCGCAACTGTCTGAGATGCGGAGGGTTATGGCTCCGAAGCATCGGCGAAGGGAAGCCCGCTCTTTTGTTTTCAGCAGGATACGCAACAGCTTCGAGGGGCGAAGCTTCGCGCCGACGTGCGCGCGGCTGACCTCCATTCGCCGGCGGATCGGAGCGCCATGAGGCGCAGAGGAGAAATGCGAATCCGGCGAGGCCGAGAAATTCTTTGAGTGTACCCGGCCTTCGGGGGCTGCCCCTTCGTTCCGCGCAAGCGACTGAATCGATGAGGGTTGTGTCATCGAAGCTTCGGCGAAGCCGAAGCGTGGGGCTTGTTTTCAGCAGGTTACGGGCTGCCTTCGACGCCGAAGCTTCGCGGTCAGTGATGAGGCATGCCGGCGTCACGGGCACCTCCCTCGCGAGCGGAGCGCAAGAGCCGCGGGAGCGAACGAGGCGGGTCATGCCATTCAGCATAGAGAGAGTCACTCGACAAGCTGTCGGCTACAGAATATCTATAAGCGAACGCGTTGTCAAGTATTTTCTTTTAGGCGCGGACGGTCTGGGTGGCGGCGCGGAGGCGGCGGTAGGCGAAGCGCGCGGGGTAGAAGAGCAGCGCGGCCCACAGCAACAGACTGGGCGCGGCACGCAGCAGAAAAAGCGCCAGCGCCAGCAGCGATTGGAACGCGCCCATGTAGCCGTCGGCCAGCGCGTTCCACAGCAGCGTGCCGGCGGTGGGCGGCGCCACTTCGATTTTCTTCTCGAACTCTTCGCGCAGCTCGAGGCTCACGGTGGAGAGCGCCACGCGATTCTCCAGCGTCTTGCGCTGCGCTTCCATGCGCTCGATTTGCTCGCGCACGCCGGAGATTTCGCGCTCCACATCCAGCACATCGGCCACTTTGCCGGTGCGCGTGCGCAGGATTTCCACCAGCCGCTGCTCGGTGTACCGCGCGTTGGCGAGGCGCGCGACCAGATCGGTGTAATCGCCGGTGACTTCGTCGCTCGACTGCGATTCGTGCGTGACGCGCCCAAGCTTCTTGATTTCGGCCAGCGCCGGGTCGAGCCGGTCGGCGGGGATGCGCAGCGTGGCGGTCAGCGAGCGCGCTTCATTGGTAGGCGCTGCAGTTTGCAGTTGCCCAAGGTGCCCGCCATGCGCGCGCACAATCCGCTCGATCGCCGCGCGCGTCGCATCAAACTGCTTCGTCTCCAGCCTCACACTCGCCGTTCGCACGACCATCGGGACACGCCTAAGTGACTCGGTCACGGAGCGAGACGGCAATTCCATCTCGCCTTTCGCTGCGAAAAGAGAGCTGCCGCGTGCCTGCTCAGCAGCCCTTGCAGGATCCCAGTCCCTTTGGACCTGAATCCTCCGCGCTAGAGGCTCGCGGGTTGCCGTTGTGGCGTCGGCGGGCGCGACGGGCTTGCCTTCCGCACCGGGGACGGGGCGGTCGAGAGGGACCGGGGGTGGCGGCTGATAATGCACCCCCCGGCCAGACAGCATGATGGTAAGCACAAGCGCAGCGGTAACAGCAGCACCCGCAAGCGGCCAACGCCACCGCCGATTTGCGAAGACAAGCTGAGTCAACGAAAGTGGGACGCGCCGCGGAACCTTGCTCTTATAGGCTGGGGATGGAGCCGCCGTGACGGCGTTATGCAGTTTCTCAGGCGCTGGCTCGATTTGCCACGACACCATGCGCGCGGCGACGGCGCGCAGGTCGGCGGCGACGGCGGCGCACTCGGCGCAGGACTCGATGTGCACGGCGAGGGTGGCGGCTGCATCCGGCGCGAGTTCGCCATCGAGGTAGGCCATCACGTCTTCCGGCTCGATTTGATGTGTGCTGCGATTCATCGTGATTCCCTTTGGAGTGCGGCGGCTTGCCGCCGTTCTCCCCCCGCGAGGCTTGCCTCGCGCAGTGTGCTACCAAAGCCTCGCGTGCAGCGCGCCTGGAGTCGGCCTTCAGTTCAGTGTGCCGCCCTGAAGCGCGGCGCTACATCGGTCGGGCCGGGGAAGGCGCGGCGGTTGCATCGCCACGGCGCAGCAAGCTGCGCCGGGAAGAACGGCGGCAAGCCGCCGCACTCCATATCCGTGTCTATCCGTGTGCATCCGTGGTTCCCGCCTTTTCCGTCAGCAATTCCTTCAGCGCCATGCGCGCGCGGAATAAGCGCGAGCGCACGGTGCCCACCGGCACGACCAGCACCGCGGCAATCTCTTCGTAGCGCAACTGTTCGTATTCGCGCAGCACCGCGAGAAATACTTCCTGCGCCAGCTCTTCGGCGCGGGCCGCATGATCGAGCCGGCGGCGAAAGAAGCCGTAGACCGGCTGGCGATAACGCGCGAAGAGTTCGGGGGAGGCATCGGCGGCGCCCTGCTGGTGCGCCAGCATCAGTTTTTCGTCGGAAGCCAACTGGGAAGCTCCGCCGCGTGACTTCGCATCGGCCCGGGCCTGCGCCGTGGCAGACTTCTCCGCCGGGTCGGGCCATCCTTGCAGCGCGCCTGTGCCAGCTAACGCCATGCTTTGCCCTTAGAACGCGCGCCCGGCATCGCCTTGCACGATCAATCTCGCCCTAGCGCGTCCCCTACATAGCTGTAATGCCGTTGGATGAAGAAAAGTTCCCGGAAGGGCAGCCCTAGTTGCTAAGCGTAAAGATGACATCGATTATCGTGGAGATTTCAACGGGCGCGCCGTTCAGCAGCGTGGGTTGGTAACGCCAACGCCGGACCGCATCCATTGCGGCTTCGGCTAGCCAACAATGACCACTCACAAGCTGCAGGTCCTGAATTGTTCCGTCGACGCCCACGATTGCTTGCATGCGAACTGTGCCCTGAAGCCGACGGCGTCGTGCTCTCCACGGATAGGTCGGCGGCGGGCGATGCAACAACTTGGGGTTCTGCGCTCCACCGCCGACTTTGATGATGCCGGGCGTGTCTTGCAGCGCCTCTTTAGGTTGGAAGACGGGTCCGAGATCTACGTGCCCAACGTATCGGAATCCTCCGCCCTTGTAGGTGAAAAAACCAAGCGTCCTGAATTTCCCATCGTCTTCGAAGCGCACACTGTAGAGCGGCACCTTCCTCTTTCGCGCAAAAAGAGCCGGATACTCGACGGTGAGAGCTAAGGGCTCACACGGTTCATCCAGTTTCTCGACCTGCGGTTCGCTCAAGCCTTGCGTCTCAAGCCCCTCGAACGCTGCACGCATACTGTCTACAAATTCCTTTGTGCGCCTCGCATACGTCCCTGAAGCATGCATTCCGAAGCGCTTCCCGAACACTTCTTTGAACCATGCTTCATGCTCGGCGAAGAAAAGCGGTTCCGCGACGAGCCGGAATCTTTCGCTGTCGTTCCGCTTGGCGGCTTCCTGCAGTTCCTCGACTACTCGCTTCAAATTGTTCGCAGACTCTGAGTAGGGTGGGAGAGTCTGTCCCAGCGCGCCTTGCGCACAGGCGAGGCAAGCTACCAGCGGCAGAATGATTCGGTGGGCGATGGGCATCGTACCTTGTTGACCGGTATTCATGCGCCGATGGAGGAGCGGAGGGCGCTGGCGATGGCAGCGGACCAGCGGTCCACATCTTGCTGCTGTTCGGCCTCGACCATGACGCGGGCGAGTTGCTCGGTGCCGGAGTAGCGCAGCACCACGCGGCCGCTGCCATCGAGCGCGCGGTTGGCCTCGGCCAGCGCGCGCGCCACTTCCGGCAGTGAATCGAGCGGCGGCTTCGAGCGCACGCGCACGTTGACGATGGTCTGCGGGAACACGCGCAGCCCGCGCACCAATTCCTCGAGTGGGCCTTCCAGCGCCACCAGCGATGCAATTTTCAGCGCGGTGAGCATGCCGTCGCCGGTGGGCGCGTCGTCGAGAAAAATGATGTGGCCGGACTGCTCGCCGCCGAGGTTCGCGCCAATGCGCTGCATGCCTTCCAGCACGTAGCGGTCGCCCACCTGTTCGCGCGCCAGCGCGAGGCCTTCCGCCGCCAGCGCTTTCTCAAGGCCAAGATTCGCCATCGTGGTGCCGACCACTGCGCCGCCCTTCAGCGCGCCGGCCGCTTTCATCCAGCGCGCCATGGCCAGCAGCACGCCATCGCCATCCACCAGCTTGCCCGTAGCAGTAGAAAAAATTGCGCGGTCGGCATCGCCATCGAACGCCACGCCCAGCGCCGCCTTGCTCTCCACCACTTTCTTTTGCATGGATTCGGGATGCAGCGAGCCGCAGCCATCATTAATGTTGCGTCCATCCGGACGATGGTGAATCGCGATCGCGTCCGCGCCCATCTCGCCGAAAAGTTCCGGCGCCAGCGCGCTGGCCGCGCCATTGGCGCAGTCCAGCACCATGCGCATCCCCGCGAGCTTCGCGCCGGGCAGCAGCCGTCCGTGCAGGAACGTGAGGTACGCCTCATCAATCTTCGCGTCGGCAGTGAGCTTGACCGCCGGCGCATTCACCGGCCGATTTGCGCTGGCAAGAATTTGTGCCTCGATTTGCGCTTCCACGGCATCGGGAAACTTCATGCCGGTGCCGGCAAAAAGTTTCACGCCATTATCGGTCCACGGATTGTGCGACGCGGAAATCACCACGCCGGCCGAAAAGCCGTTTTGCCGCACCAGCGACGCTACGCCCGGCGTGGTAATCACGCCGGCAAACGCGCACTCGACGCCTGCACCGCACGCGCCGCGCGCTATCTGTTCCGCGATGTGCCGGCCCGACTCGCGCGTGTCCGTACCGATCAGAATGCGCGGCGCAGCGGTGGCCGCGCGCAGATAATCCGCCAGCGCGCGGCCCGTCCAATACAGCGTGGCGTCATCGAGCGGAAAGGCGCCCGGCGTGCCGCGAATCCCATCGGTCCCAAAAAGTTCTTTCGGCATCGCGATTCGAGAAAAAGGACTGTCATCTTAGCATAGCGCATCCGGCGATCTGGGCGGGCGCACAACGCACGTGGGTGCGCAATTCTTTAGGGTTGCGGGGACTGGCGCGGGATCAGCGTTACGCGCAATTCGGTGGGATAGATGCTTACGCACTCGACGCCGGGCGGCAGGTCCATTCGCTCCTCCGACAGGGTATGAAACGTTTCGCCCGCGCCCTGGCCGGCGAGGTCCACGCGCACAGCCATATCGGCGGGCGTGAGCTGGCGCAGCACCGCCGAGCGCCCGCGCAGCCGCACATGGATGCGCGCGGGCACGCCCGGCGCCACTTGCAGTTGGTCGTCGATGTGGACGAACTCCAGCGGCACATCGTAGCCCACTTCCACGCGGGGCTCCGCGGTGTAAACCGCCCACATCAGAAACGCGATCAGCAGAGCGAGCAGCTTCAGCCCCGCATTGTGCAGCAGCCGCCTGCGCAGCGATTTCATTCCTTTTCCCCGCTGAGGGATTCGGCTTGCGTGCCGCCGGGAGCTGAGAGCGACACCGGCCGCCGGTAGCGCACGAAGAGTTGCGCCAGCCGCTCCGCAAGCTGATCCGGTGTGAGGTTGCGCTCTATGCGGCCGTCCAAGGCCAGCGCGATGGAGCCGGTCTGCTCGCTTACCAATACCACGATCGCGTCGCTTTCTTCCGTAACGCCGATAGCCGCGCGGTGCCGCGTGCCGCGCTGCGTGGAGATCGCCGGATTCAGCGAAAGCGGCAGAAAGCAGGCCGCCGCAGCCACCCGCGTGCCCTGGATGATCGCAGCGCCGTCGTGCAACGGGGAAGCGGGATGGAAGATGGAAAGCAGCAGGTCATAGCCCAACTGCGCATCCAGCGGAATGCCGCTTTCGATGTAAATCTTCAACCCCACTTCGCGCTCCAGTACGATGAGCGCGCCGATGCGCTGCTGCGCGAAGTGGCGCACGGCCAGCACGATATCGTCGTGCGCTTCGGTGGGATTCTGCCCGGAGAAAATTCGCCAAAAGGGATTGCGGCCCACAGCGGCCAGCGCTGCGCGAATCTCCGGCTGAAAAAGGACGATGAGGGCGATGGCCAAATACGGCACCAGCGTGGTGAGCAGCCATTCCATCATTTCCAGGCGCGCCCACCGCGCCAGGTAAAACGCGCCGACGATCAGCGCCAGAGCCACAGCCATCTGCGCCGCGCGCGTGCCGCGCAGCAGCAGCAGCGCGTAGTAGAGGATCACCGCAATCAGCAGGATGTCCAGCAGGGCTCGCGCATCCAGCCGCTGCAACTCGCTCCACGGGAATGCACCGGGGGTCATCTGCCGCTAAGGTAGCCCAGCATGGGTTGCGCGGCAATAGCGGCTTGTGCGGTCGCCCCGCCAGCCCATCCACCCCTGCGCCGGACATTGTGATCATCCCGAGGGGGATGTGAACAGTGTACGGCTATACGGCTAATTATTGACGTACAGACGTAACGGTGCTACGATGGCAGCATCATGAAGACGAAGCTGCGCAAGACCACGCTGGTGCTGCACGACGCGCTGCTCACCGAACTCAAGCGTGAAGCGCTCCGCCAGAATTCTACTATGTCAGAACTGGTGGAAGCCGCCCTGCGCGCTTTTTTTCTGACCCTGAAGGGTAAGGAAAAGCCGGAGTTGCCACCGCTCCCGACCCACGATTTTGGTGAGCAGTACGTTGACATTGCCGACCGCGATGCGTTGTACGAGAAGATGGGAGGTCGCCGCTAGGTGTTCGTCATCGATACGAACATCCTCGTGGATGCGGTCAATCCCCGTTCTGTGGCTCACTCGGCCTGCAGCGCCCTGGTCGACTCATGGCGCAAAGGTTCGATTCAATCCTTCGTCACGGGCGGAATCTGTTTTGAGTTCCTTCGCGTCACCACGCATCCGGGCATTTTTCAGAGCCCGTGGTCGGCAGGTGATGCGTGGAGCTTTATTCGCCACCTGCTCGCCAGCGGCACGCAAATTCTCAACCCGACGAACCGGCATGTGGAGCTGGTGACCAAGGTGCTTGACGAATTCCCGTTCCTGGCCGGCAACATCCTGCACGACGCGCACACCGCCATTTTGATGCGCGAGCACGGTTTGCGCCGTATCTATACGCGCGACACGGACTTCCATCGCTTCCCCTTCCTCGAGCCGATTGATCCGCTCCGTCAATCCTGACCGTGGGCCTACGGAGGTTGGTCCGGCTGCGTCACTCATCCCTGATCGGTGCGACCAGCCCAAACGATGGTGTGAGCACACTGGCCGCCGGTCACTAGCCACTCGTCACTGCGTTTTGCTATTGTGAGCGCACGGCGCAATGATGGCCCTGGCCACCACACCCATGCCGCACAACGAGGAGCCGCGCGTAACTCCGCGTGCGGGCGCTCTGAGCCTGCGCATTATCGCCGCCGCGCTGGTGATCGGCTTCTGCTACTGGGCGGCCAGCGTGGTGATGACGCTGCTGCTTTCCATCCTCATCGCTTATTTCGTGGACCCTTTCGTCGAGTGGCTCGAGCGCTTCCGCCTGCCGCGCGTGCTGGGCTCGCTGATCGCGCTGGGCTTGATGACCGGCGTGCTGGCGTTCATCGGCTGGATGACCTACGAGCGAATTAACAGCTTCATCCAGGATTGGCCCAAATATCAGGAGCCGATCAAGAAAGTGGCGCAGGAGATTGACCGGCGCATCCAGCGCTTCGAGAAGGGCGTCACCGAGATTACGCCCAATCAGCAGCCGGAATCGCCGCCTGCCGCGCCGGCGCCTGCCGGCGGCGCCGGATCGCGCATTCGCGAATTCCTGCTCGCTGGACTCGGATCGATCTACAACGTCCTGCTCGCTGCAACGTTCGTGCCGTTCTTGGTTTTCTTCATGCTGGCGGGCAAGCGCGACGTGTGGCACGGTACCATGCAACTGTTTCCCCCCACGGAGCGCACGCAAGTGAAGAATACGCTGGAGGAAATCGCGGTGATGCTGCGCAGCTACATCGTGGGCAACGTGATGGTGGCCGGGATTCTCGTCGTGCTCAGCGCGGCCTTCTTCTGGATTATTGGGCTGGATTACGCCGTGCTGATCGGCCTGGTGTCCGGCGTGTTGAACCTGGTGCCATACCTCGGCTTCGTGCTGTCGGTTCTGCCACCGCTGGTCGTCGGCCTCGTGAAGTACGACACCCTCTGGCCCTTCCTGTGGATTGCCGGGGTGCTCGGCTTTTTCCATCTGGTTGCAGTGAACCTGCTGGTACCGGCGCTGGTGGGCCGTAAAGTTCACCTGAATGCGCTGGCTGTCACCGTCGCGCTACTTTTTTGGGGGTGGTTGTGGGGCGGCATCGGCTTCATTCTCGCCATCCCCATCACGGCCACAGTAAAGGTCGTGTGCGATCGCGTGGACCGCTGGCAACACGTGGGCCGCTGGCTCGGCGCATAGAAACCGAAAATCGAAATTCGAAAACCGAAAATCGGCCTGGTTACCTCCACTTTGGCCCTAGGGCCGTCTGCGATAATGGATGGGGCATGGCGAGTGTAGCTCGCTGGTCACCACTCGCCGCTGCATCCGAATGACGCGCGCGGAATGGAGAGAAGTGTTCAGCGTGGCGCTGGCCACCATTGCCAGCCAGAGGATGCGCTCCTTTCTGACTACGCTGGGCGTGGTGATTGGCGTGGGCAGCGTGATCATCGTGGCCGCGATTATCGACGGGCTGAACCGCCACATCACCGACAAAGTGAACGAGCTCGGCTCGCAATCCTTCTTTATCACTCGCTTTCCCGCCTTCACCACCGACTTCGAAAAAATGCCGGAAGAAATTCGCCTGCGCAAGCACCTCACCCCCGCCGACGCGGAAGCCATCCGTACGCATTGCCCGCTGGTGGAGAAAGCGTCGCCGATCCTCACCCGCTTCGGCCTGCTGGGCGGCTCGAATGAGGTTCGCTACGGCAACGCGCGCGTGGAGGAGCCGATCCTGCGCGGCGGCGAGCCGGAATTGCTGGATACCGTTCCGGTCTACGCCATCCAGGAAGGCCGCTTCCTCACGCATGACGAGAATCGCCACAGCGCCGCGGTTGCCATCCTCGGCTCGCCGATCGCAGACACACTCTTCGGCCCCGTGGATCCGCTCGGCAAAGTCGTACGCGTCAACGGCCGCCCGTTCCAGGTGATCGGCATCTTCGA
>JBOGNS010000283.1:0-5842 GCA_050747305.1 Candidatus Acidiferrales bacterium
TTGTTCTGGGCGCTGGGCCGGATGCGCGAGCGCTACCGCGCCACCGTCGCGCGCACCACCGACCTCGACGCCATTCGCAAAGCGATTGTGGACGAGGCGCAGCAAGTCCATCTCGAAAAGAAAGCGATTGACGAAGCCATCGGCCGCTTCGGCGCAGAACTGCTCCCGCAGCAAGGCAAAGTGATGACGCAGTGCAACGCCGGCGCGCTGGCCACTGCCGGCATCGGCACCGCGCTCGGTGTGATCCGCGTGGCGCACGGGCAGGGCCGCAAGCTGCACGTGCTGGTGCCGGAGACGCGTCCTTACCTGCAAGGCGCGCGGCTCACCGCGTGGGAACTGCATCAGGACGGCATCCCGCTCACGCTGATCACCGACAATATGGTGGGCCACTTCCTCAAGTCGGGCGAGGTGGGCGGCGTGGTGGTTGGCGCAGACCGCATCGCCGCCAACGGCGACGCCGCCAACAAAATCGGCACGTATCAGATTGCCGTGCTGGCGCGCGAGAACAACGTGCCATTTTATGTTGCCGCGCCGATCTCCACACTCGACCTCTCCATCCCCGACGGCAGCCACATCCCCATCGAAGAGCGGGCGGCGGAAGAAGTGACGCACATCCGCGGCGTGCGCATCGCGCCGGATGTTGACGTGGCCAATCCGGCCTTCGACGTGACTCCCGCGCGCCTGATTACCGCGATCATCACCGAGCGCGGCATCGCTCGCTCACCTTATGAACGGTCTCTCAGGGAATTAGCGAGGGGGCAGGGGTAGAGGGCAGGGAGCCGGGGACAAACATGGAACCGTTGGAGCAACCACAGAAAATAGTGAGTTATCGGGACCTGAAGGTCTGGCAGAAGGGGATGGATCTCGTCGAGCTTACATACGACCTAGCCTGCAAGCTTCCTCCGTCCGAAAAGTACGGGCTGGCGGCGCAAATGTGCCGTGCAGCGGTTTCGATTCCATCGAACATCGCCGAGGGTTGGGGACGAAAACACCGCGCTGAATATATCAATCATCTTTCAATGGCGAATGGCTCTTTGAAAGAATTGGAGACCCAAATCCTCATCTGTATACGCCTACGCCAGATTCAGGAAACCGATGCGGAACAGGCCCCTAGCTTGGCGGAAGAAGTCGGCCGCATGCTTGCCGTGTTGATTCAGAAGCTCCGGGCCAAAGCGCCGCGTCCACGCTAGTGGCCCTGCCCCGTGCCCCCTAGCCCCTACTCCCTGCCCCTGATAGGCTGGACGAGTAATCCTCGCAGCGAAGTTGCCCCAGAGGCGCCCCACCCGATCGGTTAGGAGGCTGTGTGATTGATGCGAAGCGGATTCAGAGCCTTCCCCAAATTCCCTCGCCGGTGCTCACGGCATACTTGAGCACGAGCCCGGGCAGCCCGTGCAATCAGGGCCGCTCGACGGGGTACGTCATTTACCTCAAGTCGCGCGCCAAAGTGTTGGCGCAGCGACTTTCGCAAGCAGAACGGAAATCTTTCGAGAAGCAGGTGAAGCGCGTGGAGAACCATCTGCGCAACCGGCGGCCGGGCGCGCGGGGGCTGGTGATTTTTGCCGGCGATGGCGCGTGGGAAGAGTTCCACCTGCAAGTGGAGGTAGAAGACGAGCTGCACTGGGGCCGCCCGTCTCTTACGCAACTGCTGTGGCTGCTCGATGAACATCAGGCCTGCGGCGTGGCCCACGTCGACCGCAAAGGCGTGCGGCTGCTGCGCCTGTGGCTCGGCGAAATGGAGGAAGTAGAGCACGAAAAATTCCAAGTGGACACCACGGCCTGGCGGCGCAAAGACGCGCCCAAACCTGCGGGGAGGCCTGCGCGCGCGGGCGCCCCGGCGCGCGGGGCGCTGCGCGACGCTTTCGAGCGGCGCGTGGAAGTGCAGTATGCGCGGCTGTATCGCGAGACGGCGCAGCGCATCGAGCAGTGGGCTCAGGGCGAAAAATTTGCGGCGGTGTTCGTGGCCGGACCGATCAGCGTGGCCGAACCGCTATGGAAGGAATTGAGCGGAGCATTTCGGTCCCAGTCCGGGCTGATCCGATGCGACCTGGCGCGCTTCACGACGGCGGCGCTGCAGCAACAGATTGCGCCGCAAATCGAAAATTGGAAGCGCCAGCGCGAAAAGGCCCTGGTGGAGGAAGTGCTTGCTATGGCCCGCACTGACGGCGGAGGCGCCGCGGCCGGAATCGACAACACACTGGACGCGCTACAGCGCGGGCGTGCGCGTGAGCTGGTCGTCGTGCGCGGCTTGGGCGGCAAGCTGCGGCTGTGTGCGAGTTGCGGCTGGGCCAGCCGCTCGGCAGACGCCAACTGCCCGGCGTGCGGCGCGGCGCGCGATGTCGCGCCTCTGCGCGCCGTGCTGCCGGAGCTGGCGCGGCGCTGGAGCGTGCCGGTGGAAGTGGTAGCCGGCGAGGCTGCGCAAATCTTGCGTGAAGCGGGTGGACTCGCCGCGCGCTTCCGGTAGAACAGCGGAGTGAAGCAGGGGCGGCGTGAAGCCGCCCCTACGCCATCGCGTTCTTGAAAAGGTGCGCGAACCGAAAACAAACAAGAGGACAGACCGGGAGGTCTGTCCTACTTCGGATAGTTCGCGTCGGCTTTCACCTCAAGAATCTGCGCGGTGTGCCGCTCGGAGTGGCCGGAGAGATAGAACACCCACTGCACCAGATCCAGCTCGCCGCCCGGCCCGGCCATGAACTGGGCGCGCAGATCGCTCGGGTTGTTTTTGACGAAGTCCACCGTCTTAGCCCGGCGCGCGACGAATTCCTTTTTCACTTCATCCACGGACCAGCGGCCCGTGGGATGAAGCGGATCCGGCGCGGGAAACTTCCGGCTGCGGTCGGTGACCATTTTTTGTATCTGGGCGTCTTTCTCCTGCGCCGCGGCGACTTTCTTTTCCGGCGTGGCGGGAGCCTGAGCGCCCTTCTGAATTAGCTCCAGCAGGAAACTCTCGCCGAGCGTGATGTGCTCATAGACTTCGGCGATGGACCAGCGGTCCGGCGCCGGCTTGAACTTCCACTGCTCGGGCGAGAGGTCCGTGGTGGCATCCTCCAGCCCTTTCTTGGTTTTCTGCAAATGAGCCAGCATGGCTTCGCGATCGGCCTTGGCGGTCGTTGCGCCGTTTTGCGCGGCAGCGCCGAATGCGAGCGCGAGTACGACAACACACCCCAGCAACCCCTTCGTGACATTCCTCATGTTCTTCCTCCCCAGAGAATGGACTTCAGAAGTCTAATGCGCGCGAGAGGGCTTCTTCGCGGGTAGAGGTAGCACATTCTAGCGCGAAGCCCGCCGCCTTCGCCAATATGTGATGCGCCGTTGCGGCGGCGTGATTCGTCCCGCTTGACCAAATCGGGCAGGCACGGGGGCCTGCGCCTACTCGTAACGCAGGGCTTCCACGGGGTCGAGGCGGGCCGCTTTCCATGCCGGATAGATGCCGAAGCCGATACCGATGCCGGCGGAAACCATCAGCGCCAGCACCACCCAAAACGTGGAAACGGAAGCAGGCAGCGCGGGGAAGGCGATGCGAATCAGCAGTCCCAAGCCCGCGCCAACAAAGATGCCAATGATGCCGCCAATGCCGGACATGGTCATGGCCTCGAAAAGGAACTGCATTAGGATGCTCTGCCGGCGCGCGCCGATGGCTTTGCGGATGCCAATTTCGCGCGTGCGCTCGGTGACCGAGACGAGCATGATGTTCATCACGCCAATACCGCCCACCAGCAGCGCCACGGAGCCAACCGCAAACGTCAGAAAAAAGATGCCGCCGCTGATTTGACCCCACAGTTCCATGAAGGCATCCGGAGTGAAAACGGCGAAGTCGTCTTCCTTGTTCGACGGCAGGTGGCGCTTGCGGCGCAGCAAATCGCGCACCGAGTCCACCACCTGCGGCACCAAGTCTCCACTGCTCGCCTTGACGAAGATGACGTGGTCTTTCTGCTGCGGATACATCTTGCGCAGCGTGGAGAGCGGCATGATGGCGATATTGTCTTCCGGGTTTTGCCCGCCGCCGATGGCCGATTTCTGAATTTCCTGCACGCCGACCACATTGAATATCTTGCCATCCACCAGCACTTCCTGGCCCACCGGGTCCCGGCCGTCGGGGAACAGCGTCTTCGCGGTATCGAAGCCGAGCACCACCACGTTGTTCCTGCGCTCTTCATCGGTGTGCGTGAAGAAACGGCCGCTGTGCATGGTGACGTTGAGCACCCGCTGGATTTCCGGCGGATTCCCTTGCAGGATCACGTTTTTCGCGCGCACCTCGCCGCGCCGCACGTAGCTGGTGCCCGCGCCAAACTCCGGGCGAAAGATGCGCAGCGACGCGGCGGCGGCCTCCACGCCGGGAAGCTGCGCGATATCTTCGGCCCACTCCGCTTCGAGTTCTTTTCGCGTGAACCACTCGGAAGGGGGCCGGCCAAGGGAGGCCCAGGGAAACCGGAAGCAGATAATCACGTTGGAGCCCATATCCTCCACTGCGGCAGTTACATTGCTGTTCAGTCCGTTGATGACGGAGCTGATGAGGATCACCACGCTGACGGCGATCACGATGCCCAGCATGGTGAGAAATGAGCGCGTCGGATTGCGGCGAATAGCATCCAGCGCCAGACCCGCCGATTCGCGGAATTGATCCGCGCTGCGCACTTGCATGTCGAGCCGTGCCATAATTCAACTCAAAAGTCAGAAGTCAGAACTCAGAAAACCAAAACCGAACCCTAAGCGCTCCTGTTCGCTTCCCGCAGTTCGACGACAACCAGAACCAAACCGCGAACCAGAGCCCTGGAACCAAGCCGACGGACTTACTCCGCCCGGAGAGCTACCACTGGGTCGAGGCGCGCGGCCTTTGACGCGGGATACACGCCAAAGAACAGGCCGACAGCGGTGGACATCAGCAGTCCCGCGACCACCGACCAGATCTCCACCGCGCTGGGCAGCGGCGTAAACCACGACACCAGTTTGGCAATGACGATGCCAAACAGCACCCCCCACAATCCGCCAATCGCGGCGATGGTGCACGACTCGATCAGGAATTGCAGCCGAATGTCCGCGCTGCGCGCACCCAGCGACTTGCGCAAGCCAATCTCCTGCGTGCGCTCGGTAACCGACACGAGCATGATATTCATGATCACGATGCCGCCCACCAGCAGCGAAATCGCCGAAATCATGAACAGCACGATGAAGAATACCGAGCTGATGCCCTCCCACAGGGCGAGAAACGACTGGTTGGTGTCGATGTGGAAGTCATCTTTCGCGCTGTAGGGGACGTGACGCCGTCCGCGCAGGATTTGCCGCGCCTCGTCAATCCCTCGTTCCAGGCGCTGCGGGTCGCCGGTCTTGGCCAGGATACGAATCGATTGATTGGTTCCATAGGCTTTCTGGAAGGTGCGAAAGGGCACGATCACCCAGTTGTCGCGCGACTGGCCGAGCGCGGATCCTTGCTTCCTTGCCACGCCGACAATCTGATAGGTATCGCCATCCACGCGCACTTCCTTGCCGATGGGATCCACGCCGGAGAAAAGATTGTCAACGATGTCCCAGCCCACCACGCAATTGGGCGCAGCGCGCAATTCGTCCACTTCAGCGAGGAAACGCCCGGCGTGGACCTCCATGTCGCTCATGCGAAAAATCGAAGGTGTGTTGCCGCGCAGGCTGCTGTCGCGCACGTAGTTCATGCCGTATTTCACGTCGGCGCGCTTGGAAACTACGGCGCCGACTTCCACGCAGATCCCGCAAAGCTCGCGAACGGCTTCGTATTCGTCGCGCTCCAGCTTCTTGCGCTTCTGCGTTTCGAGGAATTCGTCGATATCCGTGATGATATTCGGCCCGCGGCTGACGATGAAAACGTCCGCGCCCA
>JBOGNS010000284.1:0-10705 GCA_050747305.1 Candidatus Acidiferrales bacterium
GCGCGACCCGGAAGGGGACACGGTGGGCATGCCCACGCTCTTCTTCCCCATGACGCGCGTGGAGCGCATTGCGCTGGACGAATCGCGCGGCTCGGTGCCTTCGATGGAGGAAGTATTCGCCGCGAAGGTCGGGCGCTCGCTCAAGGAGTATCTGGCGCACTTTGCGTGAAGTGACACCCAGCGACAGATGACTGCGCGCGTCTTCACGGTTCCCAATCAGCTCACCTTCCTGCGGCTGGGCTTTCTGCCGTTCTTTCTGATTCTGATTTACTACGACCGGTACGGATGGGCGCTGGCCGTGCTGCTGGCGGCGGCGCTCACTGATTTTCTCGATGGCATCCTGGCGCGGCGCCTGAACCAGAAATCGGCGCTGGGCGCTTACCTGGATCCGATTGCCGATAAGCTGCTGCTGTCGTCGTCGTTCCTGATGCTGGCGGTGAAAGGAAAACTCTACTGGTGGCTGACGATTCTGGTGCTAAGCCGGGATGTGCTGATCCTGACGATCGCGTCGGCAATTCTGGTGACCGCGGGCTATCGACGGCTGCCGCCTTCCATCTATGGAAAAATCACCACGGCGCTGCAAATCCTGCTGGTGTTTGCAGTGATCGTGGGCGCGGCGCTGCCGCAGGCGTGGCTCGATGCGCTGGAGGTGGCGCTGATTTATCTGGTGGCAGCCTTCACGATTTTTTCCGGCATCCATTACAGCATCGTCGTTGCGCGCCGCTTGCACCAGGGCGAGCCTCCCGCCGCGGATTGAGGGCTGGGCGGTAGAGTAGAATGATGTGGTGCACACCGGCGCATTGGTGCTCGGCGATGACCCAACTCCGCAGCGGCGCCCTCGAAGCATCTGGCGCTGGACTCGCCGGCTGGTACTGCTGTTGGCGGCGGCTGTAATCGGCTGGCACGGGTGGATTTTCTGGCAAGTGTGGCGGCTGCGCGAAGAGAACCCGAACCGCACAGCGTTCATGGAACAAGGATTGGCGCGGTTGCATGAACGGAATCCCCAGGCGCGATTGAAGCACCGCTGGGCGCCCTACGGGCAAATCTCCGTGCACCTGAAGCGCGCCGTGGTGGCCGCAGAAGATCAGAAATTTCTTTCCCACGAAGGCTTTGACTGGGACGAGGTGGAAAAAGCTTACGAGCGCAACTTACAAAGCCAGCGTGTGGTGCGCGGCGCATCCACCATCAGCCAGCAATTGGCAAAAAACCTCTTTCTTACGCAGCAGCGCACGTACTGGCGCAAAGCGGAAGAGGCGGTCATCACCCTGATGATTGAGGGCACGCTTCCGAAGCGCCGCATCCTGGAGATCTACCTGAATGTGATCGAGTGGGGCAACGGCGTTTATGGCGCAGAGGCAGCGGCGCGGCATTATTATGGAAAAAGCGCAAGCGGACTCAGCGCCGACGAGGCGGCGCGGCTTGCGGCGATGATCCCTAATCCGCGCTTCTACGATCGCCGCCGCTCCACACCCTGGCTCGAGCAAAGGACGGAGCTGCTGCTCAGCCAGATGGAGTTTGTGCCTGTGCCCTGAGCCGGCCGCGCGGAAGCGGCCCAGTCAGCCCTGCTGAAGCTCGCGTTCCGCCTGGAGCCAGATTTCGACGGCATCGTTGGACGGATGCTGCCCGGAGGCGTAGATCTCGAAGGCGCGCTTTCTGATCTGGTCTTCGGTGGGAGCGGCTGGCAAGGCAGAAGCTGCTTCTGACTCTGGCGCGAGCCGGGCCTTTTCTGGTCCAGTGGCGCGTTCCCGGCGTTCTGCCGGGGCGGCAGCGCGCGCGGGGCTTTGCGTTTCTGACGTTCTAGGATCAGCCTGACGATGCATTTTGTTTCACCTCACAAGTAAAGATGCAACCTACATTTTCTTTGGCTGAGTTTTCCATACGGTCGTGCTTGCACTCGGCGACGAAATATCGTGTACGCCACTGGCCAGGAAGGCCGCGAGCTTCAGAGCGGACGAGGCAGCGGCATGTTCGGCATCCCAGTGGCGAGGCGGTGATCCGCCTCTTTGACGAAATATTTGTTTCACTCCGTGGAATTTTGAGTAGAATCCGTGCGCTATGGAAACCCTACTGGACGCAAGCGAAACCAAGCAGCGACTCCTCCAGCACGGCGCCACGCTTGGCGGGATCCTGCTGCTGCTGATCGCCCTTGCGGCCGTCGCAAGACCGGGAGGCGGGCTCAACGTCGCCGGCGGAATCGCAGCGGCGCTTGGCCTTGCCGCGATCATTCTGGGCTTGCGGGTGAAGATCGGCTGGCAAGTGCGCTACAAGGGCCACGTGATTCGCTTCGAGAATGACCCGCTGATCGGGGAACAGTTGTACATTGATGAAGAGCGGGTGGGGCGCGGCTATTTCGGCTTTCATGTGGTGATGAACGCAGCTATCCCCAAGGGGAATGGCGCGGGCGATCGCATCGAGTCGGTGTCGAACGCAGGACTGGTGCGCTTCCATTGCCGCATCACCGCGACGCCTGCGACGGCCTCATAAGCCCTCAATCGCCTTTTGCGGTTTGAGTTTCCGGCGCCTCTTTCAGGCGGCCGGTATGCACGTCGTAAACGAATCCGCGCGCGTCGATATCGCGCGGCAGGAACGGATTTTCGCGGATGCGGCGGAGCTGCACGCGAAGGTTCGCTTCCAAGTCCGCGAATGCATGGAAATGCAAGTGGCCGGCCGGGTGGCCGGTTTCTTTTTGAAGGCGCTCGCGCAGTTGATCGTCGGTGAAGGTGAGCATGCCGCAATCGGTGTGCGCGATCACGTAGAAGGTGCGCGTGCCGAGCAAGCGTGAAGAGATGATCAGCGAGCGCAGCGCATCGTCGGTCACCAGCCCGCCCGCGTTGCGGATCACGTGCGCATCGCCGGTGTTCAATCCGAGCAACTGCTCCACGGTAATCCGCGCATCGATGCATGCCACAACGGCCAGCTTGCGCGAAGGTGGCATTGGCAAATGGCCAAGGTTGAAGCGGGCCGCGTAGCGCCCATTGGCCTTCAGTGTGTCTTCATAGACGCCCAAGTCGCCTCCTTTTGAAGTAAGCGTCCATCAGTACTTTGGAACGCGCGGATCCACCTGGTCGCTCCAGGCCAGGATGCCGCCTTTCAAGTTCCAGATTTTGCGGAAGCCGGCCTTGCGCAGGAAGTCCACCGCTTCCGCCGAGCGCTTGCCGCTGCGGCAGTGCGCGACGATTTCGCGCGAGCTATCAAGTTCGTGGGCGCGGCGCGGCAGCTCGCCCAGCGGAATGAGGTGGCCATTGATGTTGCAAATCTGAAATTCGTGGGGCTCGCGCACGTCGAGCACGAAGAGATCGTCGCCGCGGTCAAGCCGCGCTTTCAGCTCGCGCGGCTCGATTTCGGGCACCTGCACGGTGGGCGCCGATTCCTCGCCGCGAATGCCGCAGAATTCGTAGTAGTCAATCAGCTTGGTGACGGTGGGATGCTCGCCGCACACCGGGCAATCGGGATTCTTGCGCAGCTTGAGTTCGCGGAAGCGCATTTGCAGCGCGTCGAAGAGCAGCAGCCGCCCGACCAGCGCGTCACCTTTACCGAGAATCAATTTGATTGTTTCCATGGCTTGAATGGAGCCCACGATTCCCGGCAGCACGCCGAGCACGCCACCCTCGGCGCACGAGGGCACCAGCCCCGGCGGAGGCGGTTCCGGATACAGGCAGCGGTAGCACGGCCCGCCCGGCGCGCCAAAAACAGTAGCTTGTCCCTCGAAGCGAAAGATCGAGCCGTACACATTGGGCTTGCCGGTGAGCACGCAGGCATCGTTCACCAGGTAGCGCGTGGGGAAGTTATCTGTGCCGTCGACGATGATGTCGTAATCGCGAAAAAGTTCGAGCGCATTTTCGCTGGTGAGCTTCGCTTCGTGGGTGTCGATTTGAATCGAAGGGTTCAGATTCGCGAGGCGCTCACGCGCGGCTTCGATCTTCGGGCGGCCAACATCGCTGGTGCCGAAGGTGACTTGGCGCTGAAGGTTGGTGAAGTCCACCACGTCGAAATCCACCAGCCCGAGCCGGCCCACGCCTGCGGCGGCAAGATACAGCCCGAGCGGCGCGCCCAATCCGCCGGCGCCAATCAGCAGCACTTTGGCTTGCTTGAGTTTGGTCTGACCCTCGAGCGCCACTTCGGGCATGATCAAGTGGCGGCTGTAACGCAGGATCTCGTCCTGCGAAAAGAGCTGCTCTTGCGTTGTGGCTGTCTTGGTTGCCATTGAATCCTCCAAGGAGGTCAAGAGGTCGGGAGGTCGCGATGTTCAGGCCGGACGATCACCGTGGTCTCCTGACCTCTCGACCTCTTTACCTCCTGACTTCCCGGCCTCCGGCGATGGACGGAACGATGCTGATGGTGTCGCCGTCCTTCACCGGCGTCCTCTCTTTCGAGAGGTAGCGGATATCTTCGTCGTTGACGTACACGTTGACAAAGCTGCGCAGGCGGCCGTCATCCGCGAAGAGATGCTTGCGTAGCTCGTCGTAGCGCCCGGTGAGTGAATCGAGCGCCTCGCCTACCGTGCGCGCGTTCAGGTCGAGACTTTCCTGCTTGCCGGCAAATTGCCGCAGTGCGGTCGGAACGATCACTTTGACAGACATGCGTTTCTCCTTCATACGCGCGGATTCGCGGCACGTAATCTCAAACAACGTCCACGCAAATCCACATTCAACGTTGAACGTTAATTTTAACGTTCAACGCTCAATTCCACTGCGACTGGCCTGGGCGCGCTGCTTCAAGGGCGGACAGGCAAGAGTGCCTGTCCTACCTTCACCAGCTCGGGAGTGAAACGCATGCGGTCGTCGCTGAGGCGCCATGACGCCAGCGCGCCCGCCTGCCCCTTCTCCACGGACACGATTACATAGCTGTACCACGGCCAGGCGTGCTCGCGGTCGAATTCGCTGGGCAGCGCCGGGGAATCCGGATGCGAGTGGTACCAGCCAATCAATTCCAGCCCGCGCTCGCTCGCCGCTACTTCGGCGCGGCGTACGTCGCGGGGCGCAATCTCGAAGCGATTGCGCGGCGAACTTTCGTGCTGGTTGCGGAGCGGCAGCAGGTCCAGGATTTCACGCGGCCCCTCGCCATCACGGCCCAACAGCGCGCCGCAGCACTCGTGCGGGTAGGTTTCGGCGCCATGCGCGCGAATGCGCTCGGCTATCTCCGCGGTGAGGTGCAATCCAGCCATAAGTTTTCAGTCATCCTCCCAGAAACGTTCGCTCAAATACTTGTCCGCTGCGTCGGGAAACACGGTGACGATTACCGCTTGCTCGGCGCGGGGGATGGTGCGAGCCACGGCCAAGCAGCCGGCCATTGCTGCCCCTGAACTGGGGCTGACGAGCAGGCCTTCCTCGCGGGCCAGTCGCTTGGCCATGGCGTAGCCGTCTTCCGTGCGTACCGCGAGATTCTCGTCGGCGATCGCAGGGTCGTAAATCGCGGGCACAATGGCGGTGGACATGTGCTTCCAGCCTTCCAGTCCATGGAAAGCGGAATCGGGCTGGAGGCTGATACAGCGAATTTCCGGGTTGAGCTCTTTCAGCCGGCGCGCGGCGCCCACGAAAGTGCCGCTGGTGCCGAGCGCGGCGACGAAGTGCGTGATGCGGCTGTGCGTCTGCTCCCAAATCTCCGGCCCGGTGGTGCGGTAGTGCGCCTGCCAGTTGGCCGGGTTGCTGTACTGATCCGGATAGAAGTAGCGATCCGGCGCGGCCGCGAAGATTTCGCGCACGCGGCGGATGGCGCCGTCAGAGCCTTCCTCGGCCGGCGTGAAGATAGTTTCCGCGCCATAGGCTCGCAGCATCCGCTTGCGCTCCGGCGAAGCGTTGGCGGGCAGGCACAGCTTCACAGGGTAGCCGAGCGCCGCGCCGATCATGGCGTAAGCGATGCCGGTGTTGCCGCTGGTGGAATCAAGAATGGTTTTGCCGGGCTGCAATTCGCCGCTGCGCTCGCCCTCACGAATCATCGCCAGCGCCGCGCGGTCTTTCACCGAGCCGCCGGGATTGAACCACTCCGCCTTGCCGTAGAACTCGACATGCGGGAACTCGCGGCCTGCGCGTTCCAGGCGCAGCAGCGGCGTATTGCCGATCTGCTCGAGCACAGAGAAGCGCGTTGCGCTCGAAGCGCCGGGTGGCGCCGTGAAAATGTCGGGAAAAGTAGTCCGTGTAACCATCAGCCTCGGAGTCCGTTTGAATTTGTGCGAACCAGGAGCGCCTGAGGGCTGGCCGACAACGACTCCCAAGGGAAGGATGCGGGGCGGCCCGTCAGGGATTCATGCGCGGGCTACAACAAGCAGCGGTGTGGTGGAGGTGTGCCATCGTTCTAACTTACTGAAATGACGGGCCGGGATGAAGCCGAGCCCATATCTGACCATTTCAGTCTTATATTAGACGCCTTTCGGCTGCCGGTGTCAACCGGATTCGCGTCACTGTTTTTTCCTCGTGGTGCGGCGCGGCGCGTTGATCGGGAACACTGGTACATGGTGGTCAGATTCAGCGCAGCGGGTAGCCCTGTTCGCCGGGCTTGTGGCCGTCTACGCGGAGGACTTTGACTCCGGGCTTTAGGTCGCGGGCATCGACGAAAGCGATGGCGCCGGGCACGGCGGTGACTAACTCCAGCGCCATTTGGTTGGAGTAGACCGTCTTGGGCGCGGTGGCGGCTTCGGCGCGAAAAATCTTGGCAATCCAATAGCGCTTGAATTGCGCTTCGCTCATCTCGTAAATCACACGCAGGACGACGTCGCGCTCGCGGGCGGCCGGGGCGCGAATCAGCAGCACGACGGGAAGCTTGGCGCTCCAATACTGCTGCTCGCCGAGAAAAATCTTGCGCACTTCGGCGATGGTCAAGTCGGTGACCGGGGTATCGCTGTGGACGACGATGGCGATGTCTGCGGCGCTGGAGCGCTGCGCAGCGAGATAAGCGGCGGCGCCAGTGGCCAGCGCGAGTGTGAGCGCCAGCCCCGCGATCGCGTATCGGAAGTGAATCGTCGAAGTCACGAGCGCATTCAAAATTCCAAATTCAAGATTCCAAAGAGAAAAACGAACTCGAGCGCGAGCGCAATGCGGAATGCGCAATGTACGATTGAATGCTTCGTTGCATGGCAGCGGGGACAGGCAGGCGTCCTGTTCACCCCGGCGATCCCTACGCAGCGTTGAACAGTTCGTTGCATGGCAGCGGGGACAGGCAGGAGTGCCTGTCCTACCTGGGCGAACCCAACGCAGTGTGGAGAGATTGTTTGCATGGCCGCCGAATCCTCAAAAGGTGAAGCTCGTTTGCAGGAAGACACCGCTGATATGCGGCGTGCCGGGCTGGCGACGGAAGAATCGCCACTCGCCCTTCAGCGCCGCCAATTCGGAAATATCATAGCGAACGCCGAGCGTGGAACCAACAAAACTGGGAAAGTTGAGCACCGGCTCGCTGATGGGCACATGAATGTACTCGAAGCGATAGTACGGCTTCCATTTGTGCTGCTGCCACGGCAGGCGGTAGCCCGTCTGGACGTAAAACGCCTGGCTGTTGACGACGCGCCCGGTGGGAATTTCCTTGTGGCGGATGTTGGCAAACTCCGCGATGAACTCCGGCCGTTCCTTGGTCCACACCACGTGCGCGGAGGTGATGAGTTCGCGCACGCCGGGGGTCAGCGGGGTGGAGATCTTGTCGCCGTAAACCGAAGCGCCGATTTGCAGGCCATAAAGCCGCGTGGGGCGGGAGAAGATGTTCACCAGCCAGGCGCGGTTGTTGTTGTTGTCGCCGGCATCCCCGCCGCGGCTGATGATCTCGCCCCGGCCGTTGCCGAGTCCCACGTTGTAGTTCAGCCCTGCGCCGCCGGAAGGGATGCTGCCTTCCGCCAGCAGGCCCACGAAATGCACGGGAATGAAGTTACCGCCGAACTGCGTCATCTCCGGGCGGCTGACGGTAGTCTGTAGCCACAGGCCGTGATGGTACGCAGTGTTCCAGTAGTTGATGGGGGTGTGATAGCGGCCGAAAGAGAGCTTGAAGTAGTCGTTGTAATCGTAGCGGATCACGCTGCGCTCGATTTCGGTGACAAAGCCGGTGGGCCGCGCGGAAAAGCTGATTTCACCGATCACGCTGATTTTTCTGGAGAGCGGCGACGTCAGGTGCAGCACGAATTGCCCGAGATTGAACCCGCTGGTCGTGCCGGACTGATTGGTGGCGGAGAAGTCGGCGTTGGCGAAGCCGCGAAACTCCAGGTTGGGGAATACTTCCTCGGACGCTGCGATCTGCTGCGGGAGTGCGGCCTCGTGTTGCGCGTGGTCCATCTGCGGGAGCGAAACTTTGGGGCGCGCTTCGGGGCGCGGCTCGATGCGCATGGCCGCGGGCGCGATGATCGGCGCGGCAGCCTCAGCCGTGGGCTCCGCGCGAGCGACGGCGCGGTGGCCCTCCAATTCCTGCACGCGCTTTTCGAGCTTTTCGATCCGCTCGAGCAGCAGTTGAATCGCCGCGCTTTGGTCGGCCGGCGGCGAGGATTGTGCCTCGGCAGCTCCAGCGGCTAGAAAAACAATCAGCAGCGCAAACGCTACGCGGCGCATGTCCGGTCTCCTTGAGTTACGATTCCTGTGCGGAAGTGAATCCCGCCGGATTGTGCCATGAACCACCATGGAGGGAAAGGAGAACCCGACGGGAATCGGCGGGATGCCGGCTGCTTTGTCCGCGCCGTGGTGAGCGAAACAACTCGCTTCGGCCGGCGTAGCTGTTACGACGGCGTGTCTTCTGCGAGCACGACGCAGTTTCGTCCGGATTGCTTGGCGCGATACAGCGCGTTGTCGGCGGCATCCAGCACCAGTTCCGGGGTGGAGTGTCGCTTGGAGGGCGCGGCCACACCGACGCTGACCGTGATGCTGACCGAATTCTTCGGGTCAGGGTCCGGCTCCAGCACCGGCTTGTGATCGGGCTTCTTTGCGGGGCGATCGGGGCGGCGCAGCGTAAAGTTGCTGCCGGCAATTGCGGCGCGCAGCGACTCGACAAGCGGTTGCACCTCCTGCATGGAACGGCCGCGGAATACGACTGCAAACTCCTCCCCGCCGTAGCGGAAGACGCGCCCGCCGCCGCCGACGTGCGTAAGCTTGGAGGCCACCATGCGCAGCACTTGGTCGCCCGCGTCGTGCCCGAACGTATCATTGAATTTTTTGAAGTGGTCCACATCGCACATGGCAATGGCGTAGTTGCTGCCGACTTGCGCCAGCATTTCGTTGAGCGCGCGCCGGCCGGGCAAGCCGGTGAGTTCATCGCGGTAGGCAATGTGGTGGCCGCGCTCGAGCACCCCCAACACCAGGATCAAGCCCGCCGCGCCAAAATAAAAAAACAGCGCCTCCGGCCGGTTCGTCTGGTACAGCCCTGCGAACGCAGCGATCAGCACCCAGAGCAAGTCCTGCTCAGCCTTGGTGCGCCGAACCACGACAAGCGCCAGCACCGCCACAATCGCCGCCGCAAACACAACCTGTGCCGTGAACGGCAGCCAAGTCCACCCGGCGGGCTCCTGGCCCCAGCGCAGAAAAACCTCCAGGCGCTCCGCTTTCCCGGGTTGCAGCGCCACCACGCCTACGACTTGAGCGAGAATCAACCCCATCCTGAGGATTCCGCTGAGCGAGACGATGCCACGCTCCTTCAGCAGTGCGAACAGAGCGAAGTTGAGCGGCAAGAGAGAGACGGCGGCCAGCTTTTGCGTTTCATTGCTCGCTGGTTGCTGGAGGACCCATACCGTCAATCCGGCCGCGACAACGACAAAGAAGACGCGACCGTAGTTGAAGTACCAACTCACGAGCGCCGCCGCCCCTAACGCGCCAAAGCAGATGTAAATGGCGTAGGGGGCGGTGGCGGCCAGTGCCAGCTCCTCTTGCTGGAAGGCCCAGATGGCAAGCAAGATCCACGCGCCGGGCCACGTCAGATGAATCAGCCAGCGAGTGATGGCGGGGTCGCGTGTCATGTGTCGGCGAGCTTAACCTGCGGCCAGAGAGCGGAGCCGACTATATGCTCCGCCGGCGAAATAGAAGTAACACAGCCAGGGCCCAACCCAATAAGCCAAACCAGACAATCGGTTTCGATGCGAGGTTTGCCTGAGGCTGGGCGGCCGCGGCTTGCGCAGGCGCTTTGGCTGGTTCACTAGGCGCCTGGGGGCGGCCACCGAGGCTCGCCAATTCAGCGCGGAGCTTGGATGATTCGTCCTCAAGGGTTGCAAACTGCGCCCGGAGGTCTGCCAGCTCGTCCTCCAACTGACGCACGAGCGCGCCACCCACCGCGCCTCCAGCGAGCGCGCGGGCGTTTTCTGCAATCTGCGCCGCGGTGCGGGCAAACTGGACCACCTCGCGGGATTGTGGATTCTTGCGGTAGGCATCCTCCGCTTGCGCGAGGGCGGCCTTGGCCTGCTCGAGGACTTGGCGAGTGCGTTCTTCCTCCCTCAGACGCGCGACGCCGGCCGCGCGGCGCAGCGCCAGGATGCCGGACTTGGACGCGAGTTCCAGGGCCTTACGCGCTTGCAGCAGTTCATTGGGCGCACTCTCTAAATTCCCCGGCGACGAATCATAGGTCATATAGTGAGTGAAGAAGAACAGCTCGCCCTTGATGGTTAAGGCCCGGTCGCCGGACGGCTCGCGCGCACCTTGGTTCGCGCTGTAACTGTAGAGGATCACTTGGGGGCTGGGGTCCACCACGGCGTAGTCCGGCTCGGCAGTAAGCATCAGCCAGAAGGTCTGATAAGGCGTGGTGACATTGATGCTGA
>JBOGNS010000285.1:0-7123 GCA_050747305.1 Candidatus Acidiferrales bacterium
GCAGCACTGGCCAAATGAGTGGGCACCGTGGGGGTCGCCAGTGTGCGTGACTTAAGTCATTGGCCCTCGCCGATGATCGGCCCATCATCCACTAGATTGCCGTAGAGGAGATCAGGAAATGAGCCACGCAACGAACATTCTGCGCAAGGAGCACGACGCGATTCTTCAGATGCTGGACGCAGCCCTGCAAGCAGCTCGCCGGCTTGAGCGGAGCCAGCCGGTTGAGCCTGCCTTGTTGAACGACCTGCTGGAATTTTTCCAACTGTTTGCCGACAAGTGCCACCACGGCAAAGAGGAAGAGCTGCTATTTCCTTTGCTGGAGAAGAAGGGGATGCCGCGGGCCGGAGGGCCGGTGGGTGTGATGTTGCACGAGCACGAACTGGGCCGGTCACTGATCGCGGAGATGAAAACTGCTGCGGAGGTCTACGGTGTCGGGGATATTGCGGCCGGGCCACGCTGGGCGCTTGCCGCCCGGAAGTATGCCGATCTTCTTGGCCATCATATCCACAAAGAAAACGAAGTCCTCTTTGTGATGGCCGAGCGCATGTTGAGCGCAGCCGAGCAGCAGGAACTGGCAGAAGCTTTTGAAAAGCTCGAAGAGGAAAAGATGGGCCCGGGCACGCACCAGCGGCTCCATGCCCAGATGGAGAAGCTTCTGGCGCAACTGGCCCCTGCCGCAACATCGCGATAATCTGTATCTTCGCACCTGTGGGTGCACGAGAGTGAGCAAACTACCCATCGACCCATTGGGCAGTGCGGCCGGCGGGCCTATTCAACCTGTGGTTCGGGAAACACTGCCGGACTTTATCTACCGGCGCTTTTTCAAAGCTGGGATCTTTGTGGTCCTGACGGCGGGCTGCACGTGGGGCGCCGTCAATCTTCTGGAGATTGGGCTGGCCGGGAGCTTTCTGCAAATGCGTTTGCTGCCGGCCATCCACGCGCATGCTCACGCGATGGTCTTCGGCTGGGTGGGACTGTTTGTGATGGGCTTCGCCTACCAGTCGTTTCCGCGCTTCAAGAGCACCTCACTTTGGAAACCCAAGCTGGCGGCTTTTACGCTTTACCTGATGCTTGCTGGCATCCTCACGCGCATCACAGCAGAACTTCTTCAAAATGGGTTACTGGCCATGGGGCTCGGTGGTTTTTCGGCAGCGGCGGAAATCACGGCGGTCAGCCTCTTTATCGTGATCATACGGAAGAGCGCGAGAAAAGCGATTGAGCCGCGGCAGTTGTACGAGCGCTTCCTGGGCGCAGCCATGTTCTGGTTCTGGGTGCAGACCGCGCTCAGCCATTTCTTCTTTTTCGCCAAGGCCACGGCGGCGAGCACCGAGGAACTCGTGCTTCGAATCGCACTGATTGACGGGCCGCTCCTGAGCATTCAATTCCTCGGTTTTGTGCCCATGATGATTGCCGGGGTCAGCTTGCGGATGATCCCGATGGCCTACGGGTTTCGGCGGCCGCAGCGCGACTGGCGCCGGCTGATTTTCTGGCTGATGAACGGGAGCCTGGTGCTTGGCGTCGCAAGCTACCTGGCACTCTTCACTACGCGAAGAGTTTTCTTCGCCGCCGGGCTGGAGCTGGCGTACGTGCTCACGTTTGCTTGGGCTGCATTGTTAGTCGAACAGTTGGGTATTTTCTCCAGACCAACCACATCGGACCGTGGGCTGAAGTTCATCCGCGCAGCTTACAGTTGGCTGTTGGTTGCGACGGCCATGCTGCCTCTGGTCCCGCTGTACAACGCGCTGACGGGCCAGGCATTCTCCCACGCCTACATGGGCGCGCACCGGCATGCGCTCACCGTTGGGTTTGTGAGCATGATGATCCTGGGCGTGTCCTCGCGGATTGTGCCCATGCTGGCCGGTCTGCGCCACGACGAGGTCAGCGCGTTGTGGGGACCCTTCCTGCTTCTCAACATCGGCAACGCGCTGCGTGTTGGTCTTCAGATCCTCACAGACTTTGTTCCGTGGATCGCGTACCCTTGGGTGGGCTTCACCGGTTTCGTCGAGGTTATCGGGTTATTCTGGTGGGGCGTAGTGATGTGGAGGACGATGAACCTCGCCAAGACCACAAGAGCAAGGTTGTTCCGCGCTCCAATAGCCCTGGAATCGAAGTAAGGTCTTCTGGCCGGGGGGCTACGCTTTCTTCTTCGCGTACCAATCGGCATTGATCGCTGTGAATCGCTCCCACTTATCCGGCAGGTCCTCCAGCACAAAGATGGCTGTGACAGGGCACACCGGCACGCAGGCACCACAGTCAATGCATTCGTCCGGGTGGATATAGAGCTGCGACTCGCTTGCGAACTCCGCTTCATCTTTCCGGGGGTGAATGCAGTCTACCGGACAGACATCCACGCAAGCGGTGTCTTTGGTTCCGATACAAGGTTCAGCGATGACATAGGCCATGGTGTCCTCCCGAGCAAGCCTGCAAGGGGCAGGGCTTGCCCTGGCAGTTACGCTAGGGGAGCGGCAGGCAGAAGACGATGACTTGTGTCACATGGAATCCAGAGCTGCGAAAAGCGGTTGTCTCCGCTGTTCAATTGCCTCGTTTCGCTTCCGCCTCGAGAGCATTCAGGTCAGGGATCAAAACAGTCTTCCCTTCGAGTTTGATGAGGCCTTGGTTGTGGAACCTGCCCAAATTGCGCGAAACCAATTCACGCACCGTCCCAATTTGGGCGGCAATTTCCTGGTTGCTGGCGGTAATCGTGAACTCGACACCGCGTGCAGTGCGCTTGCCGCTGTGTTTCGCCATGCGCAACAAGAGTCCCGCAAGGCGCTGCCTCACCGTGGTGAACGACAGTTCCTCAACCAGGTCGACGAGGTGCCGCAGCCGGCGGCTCACCACCTTCAAGACTTTGAGTCCCACCTCGGGGTGCTGAAGAAAAAGAGCATAGAAATCCTCCTTGCGGATGAGCAACAAAATAGATTCTGTAACCGCCGCCGCTGACGCCGGATAGTTACCGCCATCGAAAACCGGCAGCTCAGCAACCGAGCTACCCGCTTGCTCCAGCCCCAGCACCTGCTCGCGGCCGTCGGCGGAGGTCTTGAAAATGCGAATGCTGCCCGAAGCCACGACGTAGAGTCCCTCGCAGGAATCATTCTCCGTGAAAACCAACTGTCCGGGATTGAACTGCCGAACCAATGCACGGTGAGCAAGAAAAGCCAGCTCGGTCTCCGACAGGCCGGAGAAGAGCGCAGCTTTCTTGAATGTGGCGACGCGGTCGGGAACGGCAGCCGGCATTGCAGCGTGATTTTACTCCTTGCGCGCCTCGCGCGAACTCTCGCGGGTTCCCGGCAGTCACCACACAACTTCACGCAGGCCGGAGATCGCACCAGGCGCACTTTCATTCTTTCAGGGTCATCAATGCGTCAGAGCCGCCGGGAGCGCTTGTTGCGAGACAGTCTCTTTTCTTTACGATGGACGGTCTCGGCCATGCGGTCCAGTGTGGTTGTTTCGAAGAATTCCATCAGGTTCGTGCGGATGGGTTTCCACTGGTCGTGAACGGGGCAAGGGGAATCGTCGTTGCATTGGGGGAGGCCCGCTGAGCAGCGCAGGAAATGGTCGAGCCCGTCCACTGCCGCGACAATATCCCGCAGGGTGATCAGATCCGCGCGGCGCGCCAGTTGGAAGCCCCCGCCGGGCCCCCGGCGGGAGGCCAGTAGTCCCTTCCGAACCAGGTCCTGCAGCACCTTGCCCAGAATGGGCTTGGGAATGTCTTCCGCGCGAGCGATAGCGTCACCGCCAGCGGCCTCGAGGGAGTTTCGCGCGATATGAACAAGCGCGCGGATAGCGTATTCACAGGGTTTTGAATAGAGCATATTCAGATAGCCAATTCGAGTTTCCTACCGGAGGTGCTATCGGGTCAAGTCTCGTCGTATTTGCGCTTCAGCCCACCCCGCTTCCACAGACCCGAAGAAAACACTTGACATCGTCCTAATAAAAGAATATAAGGTCTCTAATTCCGTAACGAGGAAGGCGCATGCTCCTTTACGGACACGCTTCGGAACTGGCGATTCGCGCGGCGCTGTTCCTTTCCCAGCAGCCGCCCGGAAAGCGTTCCACGGTGCAGGAGGTCGCCCGGGCCACGCAGCTCCCGCAACCCTACCTGGCAAAGATCCTCCGGCAACTAACGGTGGCCCAACTGGTGCGCGCGTTTCGTGGGCCGGGCGGTGGCATGGAGTTGGGACGGCCAGCCGACGCCATCACCTTGGGGGCCATCATCGAGGCGGTTGAAGGCCGCGATCGTACTGATTACTGCGCGCTGGGCGGACGCCCATGCACGGAAAACCGGCCTTGCCCGCTGCATGAGCGATGGCGGCCGCTGTGCGAGGAAATGCGGCGGCTGCTGGCGGAAACAACCCTGGCCGCGCTGAACGTGCCGCTTGGCCCGGCGCAGGGAAGGAAAGGCTGTTCATCCTCTCCATCATCCACCGGAAGTGTAGCGCCGCGCTCAAAGCAAGGGAGGAGTCTGGCATGACCAGGCTAAACAGGAAGCAGAGACAGTGGGTGCGACGGGGACCCTGCCGTGCGTTTGTAGGGCTCATTTTATTTCTTATGACGGCGCCGGGCGTGTACGCGCAGCAGCCGGCCGATTACTTCCGGCAGAACTGCATGAGCTGTCACACGATCGGCGGCGGGGCATTGACGGGACCTGATCTGAAGGGGGCGGCCGAGCGACGCGATCGCGCGTGGCTGAACCGCTTTATGCAAAACCCGCAGGGGATGATTGACAGCGGCGATCCATATGCACAGCAACTTGTGGAGCGGTCGCGCGGCGTGGTGATGCCCACGCCGCCGGGCATCACACCGAACCTGGCTGATGCGCTGCTGGACTTCATTGAAGCCGAGTCGCAACTGCCGCAATCACAGTTCGGCGGAGTGAGCATCACAGACCGGCCGTTCACGCCGTTGGAGGTGGCGCGGGGCCGCGAATTGTTCCTCGGGCTGCGGTCGCTCGAAAGCGGCGGCGCAAGCTGTGCGGCGTGTCACACCGTTGGGAGCATGGGCGGGCTGGGCGGCGGGCGACTGGGGCCGGACCTGACACGCGTTTACGAAAGGTTGGGCAATCGCAAGGCTGTCGGGACCTGGCTGATGGCTCCGGCCACACCGACCATGCAGGCCGTGTTTCGCGAAAAGGCGCTTACGCAGGACGAAATCCTTGTGCTGCTCGCTTATTTGGAAGAAGCCCGCGTGGCGCAGCCTTCCGACCAAACGCAGATCATGACTTTCTTCCTTCTCGGGCTTGGGGGGATGGTGCTGGGACTGCTGGCGCTACAGGGCGCCTGGCGGAAGCGGCTGCAGGCAGTGCGGCGCCCACTGGTGGAGAGCCAAAAGCGAGGTGCGATGTGAAACACAAGAGCGCCATTTCCTGGATCAAAGACGAAATCTCGCCGGGGCTGCGGAGCTGGGAGGAGTTCTACCGGAACCGCTGGCAGCACGACAAGATTATCCGCAGCACGCACGGGGTGAACTGCACCGGCGGGTGCACGTGGCAGATCTACGTGAAGGACGGAATCGTCACGTGGGAGATGCAGGGGCTGGATTATCCGTCGCTCGAAGCGGGTTTGCCGCCGTATGAGCCGCGCGGGTGCCAGCGGGGAATTTCCTATTCCTGGTATCTGTACAGTCCGCTGCGAGTGAAATACCCGTACGCACGCGGGGCACTGCTGGACCTGTGGAAGAAGGCGCGGGCGCAGTACGACGATCCGGTCGAAGCATGGAAGTCGCTGGTGGAAAACCCGGAAGCACGCCAGCGCTGGCAACGCGCTCGCGGGAAGGGCGGATTCCGGCGCGCGGACTGGGACACGGTGGTTGAGCTGATTGCGGCGTCCTGCATCTACACCATCCAGAAGCACGGGCCGGATCGCATCGCGGGGTTCTCACCCATCCCGGCGATGTCCATGATTAGCTATGCCGGCGGTTCGCGGTTCATGCAGTTGCTGGGCGGGATTTCGCTGTCCTTCTACGACTGGTATTGCGATCTGCCGAGCGCTTCGCCGGAAACCTGGGGCGAGCAGACCGACGTGCACGAGTCCGCGGACTGGTACAACGCCAAGCTGCTGGCGGTGATGGGCTCGAACCTGAACATGACCCGCACACCGGACTGCCACTTTGCCGCCGAGGCGCGCCACAACGGCAGCAAGCTGTGGGTCTTCTCGCCGGACTTCAGCCAGGTTTCCAAGTACGCCGACGAGTGGGTGGCCATCAACGCGGGCCAAGACGGCGCCTGGTGGATGGCCGTCAATCATGTTCTGCTGAAAGAATTCCACCACGAGAAGCAGACGCCCTACTTCCTCGAATACGCGAAGAAGTACACCGACGCGCCCTACCTGGTTGAACTCATTCCCCACGGGGAAGGCTATCGAGCGGGGCAACTGCTGCGCGCAAACCGATTCGCGGCCTACGCCGGCGTCGAAAACGGCGACTGGCAGTTTCTGATGTGGGATGAGGCGGACACCCGGCCCAAGATGCCCTTGGGCAGCGTCGGCTTCCGCTGGGCCAAAGAAAAAGGAAAGTGGAACCTGAAACTCCAAGACGGCCTTGACGGGAGCGAGATCCGCCCGTCGTTGAGTTTCCTGAACGCAGGGGACGTAGTCATTTCGGTCGAGCTCGAGGACTTCAGCGAAGCGCGCGTGCTCAAGCGCGGCGTGCCTGCGCGGCGAATCGCGACGGCGGATGGGCGCGAAGTGCTCGTCACCACCGCTTACGACCTGCTGATGGCGCAGTACGGCGTGCCCCGCGGTCTGCCCGGCGAGTACCCCGATAACTATGACGCGGATCTACCGTACACGCCCGCGTGGGCAGAGAAGTACACAGGCATGAGCCGCGAGCTGCTGATCCGCTTCGCGCGCGAGTGGGGCACCACGGCTGAACTGACTCGCGGTAAGTGCCTGGTGATCATCGGCGCGGGCATCAATCACTGGTACCACGGCAACCTGATGTACCGCTCGGCGATTCATGCGCTGATGTTCTGCGGTTGTGTGGGCGTGAACGGCGGCGGGCTGGCGCACTACGTGGGACAGGAAAAGCTGGCGCCGATGGAGTCGTGGTCGGCCATCGCGTTTGCGCGGGACTGGCACCCGGTGGCGCGGCTGCAGAACGCTCCGAGCTGGCATTACGTGCACAC
>JBOGNS010000286.1:0-16482 GCA_050747305.1 Candidatus Acidiferrales bacterium
GTAATGTGGAGTGCGGCAGCGAAGCTGCCGCTTTGTTTTGAGAGTCGGCGCAGTTTGCGCCAAACGGCTGGGTTGCGGCAAAAGGAAGGAATGGCCCACTTTGCCCTCGGAAGCATTTCCATGATGCAAAAGCGAGCCGGCTCTGAAAAACAAAGCGGCAGCTTTGCTGCCGCACTCCATAAAAAAGAAACCCGCCGTTTCCGGCGGGTCTCTTGGGATTGAGGTTTAGAAAGCGCAGAGCGGGCTGCGCGCGGGATGCTTAATTGGCGGAGACGGCCAGCTCTTCCACCATGAACACCGACTCGAAGCGGCGCTTCTCATCCTGATCGTGAATCATGACGATGGGCACAACACGCAGCGACTTCTTGCACACACGGCACACCGCGTACTCCCCCTGCACATCCTGCAGGAAGCCGTCGGTGAAGCGGTAGTCGGCGCGAGCGCGGCGCGCAGCCTTGTCGCTGGGCGCCCCGCAATGCGGGCAAATGAAATCCACGCGATCGGTCTGCGGGTCGCGATCCAGCGCGGCCCAGCCGGTGTAGCGAACTCCGATAGTTTCAACGTAGTTGCGGACCTTCATACGGGTACTGCCTGCCTTCTTCCCCTGCTGGGGACCCAAGTCGAGCTCCCAATGTATGGGATGCCCGCGAGCCACCGGCCGACGCAAACCGATGGCCGAAAACAGATGATTCTATTGGAAAAGCTCGAATCTGACAACAGTAATTTTTACCGGCTCTAAGTTGCTGCTAGGACAATAGTTACCGTTTGGCACGAGCCGTGCCGCGGTCTTGCACTATTCAACTACAGGACATTTGTCGCACTTTGCTCCCGGGATTCAGCGGGAACTTCTTGACGACTGCGGTGTCCATATCAGCGAAGTCGCGCAACTTCAGATCCTGCACGGGCCGGCGGAACCGCTCGCGGCGGCGCAGCAACTCCTAGCTGCAACGCCGCGGTTCCGGTTCTGCCGCTGCCCTGCACTCGAGGTGAAGTCATGCGCGAGGAAAAGCACCTGCCCGAGAAGTTCGTTCCCCTGAGCCACTGTCTGATGGAGAGTGACGCCGAGACGACGCGTCTTGCGCGCCGCACCCGCCGCCGCTCCATGCTGCTGTCCACGGCGATCGAAGCTGCGTTGCTGGTTGCTGCTGTGGTGATCCCATTATTCGCGAGCAGTAAGCTGTCACTCCGCTTTAGCGAACCTGGAGTTCCTTACTCGGGCAACGTGACGCGCGTCGCCGAAGTTAAACCCGAGAATGATCGGTCTCAGCGCAAACCGCCACAACGTCGGCCGACTAGGTTGGACTTGACCTTTCAACCCCCGAACATCCCGAAAGATACTCCGAAGGATGACCACCGCGATTCGATGGCGAGCGATTCCGACTCAAATCCCATTGGAACGGGTCCGCAGATTCCGGGCACGCCAAATCTATTTGACCCGGGACCACAATTCTTCGAACGGAGCCGAATTCACACGCCACCGCCACCCGTGCCTCAACCCAAGCCACGTGGCCTGATGAGAGTGAGCGAGGGTGTGCAGGCCGCGAAGTTGATTTATCGCGTCGAACCAAAGTATCCGCCGCTCGCTCTGCAAACACGCCGCAACGGAAAAGTGGAGTTGCGCGCCATGATCGGCGCAGATGGAACCATGCGGGAGCTTGAAGTTGTGAGCGGCGAGCCGCTCTTCGTTCAGGCGGCTCTCGACGCCGTTCGCCAGTGGCGTTACAGCCCTACGTTGCTGAGTGGCCAAGCCGTCGAGGTGCATACACACATCACGGTGATTTTCAAGATGGGCTCGTAGAGCGAGCGCCTCGCGACAGGATCTACGAAAAGGAGAGTTCCATGATGAACGGTAGCGCATTGCTTGGCGTCTGGATGATGGCGCAAGGCTCGTCCTTTGATTTTCGCGAACTGGGGAGGAATTTCGGGCCGATTGGGTGGGCCGTGATCGGCATCCTGCTGTGCATGTCGGTGTGGTCGTTCGGGGTGATGCTGGACCGCGCGCTGATGTATGCCGCGGCCCGCAAGCACTCGCGGCTGTTCGTGCGGCAGGTCGCCGGCGCGCTGCGCGAAGGCAAGCTCGACGAAGCCATCCTCATCGCCGAGCGCAACAAGAAAAGCCACATCGCCAAAGTCACCGCCACCGGCTTGGCTGAGTTCCAGCAAGCCTCGCCGCGCATGAGCCAGGAAAAAGTGATCGAGTCGGCGCGGCGCAGCCTCGACCGCTCGGTGGCCATCGTTCACGCCGAGTTCGAACGCGGCTTGGCCAGCCTGGCCACCATCGGCTCGACCGCGCCCTTCGTTGGCCTGTTTGGCACCGTGGTCGGCATCCTCACCGCATTCGGGAAAATCGTCACCCACAAGCAGGCGGGATTCACGGTGGTTGCCGGCGGCATTTCCGAGGCGCTGGTGGCCACCGCGCTCGGGCTACTGGTGGCAATCCCCGCAGTGTGGGCCTTCAACTCCTTCAGCAATCGCCTCAAAGCCTTCAGCGTGGAGATGGATAGTTCCTCCGCCGAACTGGTCAACTACTTCGTCGCCCGCCTTGAGGAGACAAAGTGAACAACTCGCTTCGCGATATTCCAGCGGAACTGACCGCTCGGTGCCTTGCCAGAAAGGACCCTAAATGCGGCTGAAACTCAAAGCAACCCCAGTGATGTCAGACATCAACGTAATCCCAATGGCGGACATCATGCTGTGCCTGCTGATCATTTTCATGGTAGTGACGCCGATGTTGTCGCCGGGCCCACACGTGGATCTGGCTGTCGTGAACAATGCGCGGGATATGCCCGGTTTGGAAAGGGACGACGCCATCGTCGTGGGTATTTCTCGCGACGGCACAATCTACCTCGGCAACGAAAGAGTCGACCGAGGCAGCATCACAAGCCGCGTGCGCGATCTCCTGGCCCATCGAGTCGATGAGATCGTTTACGTGAAGAGCGATGCCCGTGCGCGCTACGGCGACGTTGTTGGCGTGGTGGATGAGCTTCGCGCTGCAGGCGGACAACAGCTCGCACTGTTGACCGAGCGCAAGCGAAATCCGAGCGCGGGCCTGCCTGATGTCAACGATTTGCGATAGCCACCGTCAGTGCGGAGGGAGGAAAGCATGGGCATGATAGTGGGAAAGCGCAAGGGCATCATGGCGGAGATGAACGTCGTCCCGCTGATTGACGTGCTGTTGGTGCTGCTGATCATCTTCATGGTGATCACGCCGCTCACACCGAAAGGATTGGAAGCGCGCATCCCGCAGCAACCGGATGAGCAGGCGCCGCTTGATCCGCACGTACCCGACCCGACCATCGTCGTGCAGGTGCAAGCCGACGGCCGCGTGCTGATCAATCAGCAAGAATCGAGTTGGGGAGAGCTCGGCCCGCAACTGGCGCGAATCTTCGCGAAACGCGGCGAGCGTGTGGCGTTCGTGCAGGGCGATGCGGCCGTGCTTTTTCAGGAGGTCGCGCGCGCCATCGACATCATGCGTGGCGCGGGCATCGAAAGTGTAGGGCTGCTGACGCCCGGCGTTCAGCGGCGAAACTGAATGGTTACCACGAGGTTCGTCGTCACCGGCTTGCCGTTGAGCGTGCCCGGTTCGTAGCGCCAGCGCGCGAGGGAATCTTTAGCCGCCTGGTGCAGGAGCGTGGGGCCGGAGACGACGCGCATTTCAGTGACGCGGCCGGTTTCGTCAATGCGCGCGTCAATCACCACATTGCCTTCCAGCCGCGTCATGCGAGCCATTTGCGGATACACCACGGGCGCCTGTTCGAGCAGCCGCGGCGGCGTCACTTTGCCGCCAATCAGCGGCGCCGGCTTCGGCGCCTCGGGCGGCGCGGCCGGTTTCCCCACGAACGCTTGCAGGGCTCCCGGCTGCGTGGCTCCGATCGGCGCAGCGCTCATCGTGCCCGGCTCGGGCGGAGCGATTTCCCGCTGCGGGGCGGAGCGGTTGGCACGCGGCGCCGCGAGTTCCAAATCGGGGACCTTCGGCAGTTCTTCGATGACCACGGCGGACGGCGTTTCGATTCCTAGCCCGGGCGCAGGCACAGTAGCCACCGCTTCCGCAGCAGCCACTTCCGCGCGGCGCGCCATCGCCTCGGGCGGTTTCGGCAGCGCGAGGGCCGGGATGTGCGGCAGCGGCTCCATCGCCGCCTCGTTGGTTGCGCTCACTACGCCCCAAGTGCCCGCTGCGCCCACCGCCAACGTTATGACGGCAGCCACGGCGAGCCAGCGCCTGCGCGGGCGCTGCGCCGGACTGGACGGAACTCCCTCCTGCGAATCGAACATGCGCAGCGCAAAATCCTGGCCCAGCGCAGGAGCGCGAGTTTCTTGCGCCGGCTTCCGCGCGGCCAGCAACTTTTCGATGTCTGCCACCACCGGCGCAGGGCGTGGCCGCCGCGCTGCAGCCGGAGCCTGCGGCTGGGGCTTCGGCGCCGGCTTCCGCGCCGACGCCGGCTCCACAGCGGGATCGAGCTGATTGAGCGACACTCGCGCCGCACGCGGCCGCTCCTGCAAATCCGCCAGCGGCGCAACCACCAGCGGCGTGCTGGACTGGTTCGCCGGGTTTGCCTTGGCTACCGGCGCTGCGGCCACCGGCTTCGGCGGCCGTGAGGTGCGGGCCGGCGCGGGAGGCGGCTTTGCCGCTGCATCCGTGCCCGTAAACTCGATTTCCGCGTAGCCTTTCACGTTGTCATGCGCGCGATAGCGGATCACTCGCGCCACCAACTCGCGGCCCAGCCGCGGCGAACTGATGCTGAGGATTTGCCCCGGCGCAGCGTGCGCAGCCAGCCGCAGCACGGCGCCATGTTGCGACACCAGCACGGTCTGCGTATCTTCCAGGAACGGCTCAAACACGGTATCGGCGCCCAGGTTGCCATCGCCGCCGAACCCGCGCACGCGCACCGGCACTTCCATGGGCAGCGGATCCGCGGACTCCAGCCCGGCCGGGCCTGACGCGATCCCCATTGCTTCCGCGAAGTCGTTCATGGATCCCTCAATGCCGGTGAAGGTGCACCAGCGAAACTCGTCCGCGTGCGCTGTACCTGCCCGGCCCGCCACAGGCGGACGGGGCCACGGAGGTGGGCGCAATGCTCGCCCGCGCGACGTAACCTTAATTAGAGCGGGGTAGTTTGGCCGAGGCTATGGCACGCGCGGACAGGCGCCGCTGTCCCTGGGTACAGCTTGCCTTGCGACGAACAACCTACGAAGGCGGAGGCGCAGGAGGGTGGCGGCTTACATTCGTGGGTATTTTAGATGTTTCTACGCAGACGCCAAATCTGGCGTCGCCGCAGGGTAGGTTGCTGTAACTTTCAGTGTCCACGGGTCATCGAATCCATGCATGAAAGGAGGAAGAGTGCCTGTGTCGAAACTAAGAGGTTTGGCGGTGCGGGTCATCGCTGCAGCGACGGTTTTTGCGGGCGGTATAGCCGCGCAAGCGCAATCGCGCTTGCCGGAGTCCGCGGGCGCGCCGAAGGTGGGCGAGAAGGCGCCGCAGTTTACGCTGCCGGATACCGAAGGGAAGCCGGTATCGCTGGCGGAGCTGCGGAAGCCGAGCGAGCCGGGCGAGAAACCGTGGGTGCTGCTGGTTTTTTATCGTGGCTACTGGTGACCGTACTGCAACTCCGAGTTGCGGAGTTTGCAGGGCTTCCTGGATGAGCTGAAGGCGCGGCGCGTGCGCGTGGTAGCGATCAGCGTGGATCCGCCCGATGTGTCGCGCGAGCACGCCAAAAAGCAAGGCTACACGTTCCCGATCCTCTCCGATGAAAAACTCGAAGTGCTGCGGCGCTATGACCTGGTGCACGAAAAAGGCTTTCGCGGCGCGGACATTTCACGCCCGGCAGAGTTTCTGCTGAACTCCGACGGCACTGTAATTTGGCGCAACCTCACCGACGATTACAAGGTGCGCCTGAAGGCCGATGACCTCAAGAAGGGCTTGGATGCCCTCGGCGTTCGTCGATGGCAGCAGCCATCGCAAGAAATACTGTTTGGAACCACCGGCCCGCCGAAATACGTCGTTGAACCAGGACCGATCCATGCCAAGTCACTGGCTGGAACCGTAAGTGATTTTAACGGGGTACCGATCCCTGGAACGGTTGTTCTGCGCTTGCTGGAAGGACCCAGTAACGAAAAAATTGAAAGACGTACGAACCAGCGTGGGGAGTTTTCGTTCGACGGTTTGCCGTGCGCTCAGTACCACCTCAGATTCACCGCGATCGGCTTCGCCATTAAAACCGTGACAGTTGTTACGTGCAAATCGAACGACGCGATTCAAATCCAGTTGCCGATTTCTGAAGTGATCGTACCGCGCTAAGCGGGCGGGATGCGCAGCAGCGTGGCGGTCATGTCGTCGTGGTGACGGCTCTGGCTGGCGAAGGATTCCACGGCGGCGAAAAGATTTTGCAGCAGCGCCTGCGCGGGCTGGCCGGCCAGCGAGGAGCACAGCGCGTGCAGGCGATCGTAGCCGAAGTCGTTGTCGTGCGCGTCGCGCGCGTCGGTCAGGCCGTCCGACGCAAACAGCACGCAATCGCCCGGAGCGAGCTTCACCGTGGCCTGATCGTAGGTGACGCCTTCGAACAAGCCTGAGGGCAGGCCGCCATCGCCGATTTCGCGCACGCTGCGGCCGGAAATCAGCAGCGGGCGCGGCATGGCAGCGTTGGCAATGCGCAACTCCAGTGAGCCGGGATCGAAGGTGGCGTAGAGCACGGCGCAGTAGCGCCCAGGCACCACGCGCATGCGCAGCCGGTCGTTCAGCACCTCGAGCACGGTGCGCGGCTGCGTGCCCGTCTTGTGCATCCCGCGCAGGGTGCCCACCGCCAGCGCCGCAAACATCGCCGCCGGCAGCCCCTTGCCCACCACGTCGCCCAGATAAAAGCCGGCGCGCCGGTCGTCCAGCCAGAAATAATCGAGAAAATCGCCGCCTACTTCGCTCACCGGGCGGCACAGGTGCACGAACTCGAAATTGGCGCCGCGAAGCTGCTCTGCAGGCAGCATGGCCTGCTGGATGTAGCGCGCCTCCTCGAGTTCCGCAGCGCGAATGGCTTCGAGATTCAGGGTGGGTAGCTCGATGGACATGGCCGGGCGGCCCGAGGGCTGACTATAGCAGAAAGCAGGCGCCGGGCCGCAGCTGGGTTCGCGCTGTGCAATAGGACTCGCGGCCGCGCGCGGTGGTTGCGCAAGCCGGACCGGCAGCGAGAGAATCGCCGCATGCGAGGACTACTCGGATTGGTGGTGGTGGCGGCAATTGCGGTGGGCTTCTACTACTTTTATTTCGAGAAGACGCAGCCGGATGGCGGCAGCGGCGCCGGCGCCGCCATCGCGGCCATCTCGACCACCGGTGTGAAGAATGATTTAATCGCCATCGCCAACGCTCAGCGCATGTATGTCTCGACGAATGGCCGCTACGCGACGATGGAGGAGTTGATCTCTTCCGGCGAGCTGCGCGTGGAGAAGCCGCAGCGTGAGAATTACGTCTATACCGTGGAGGTGTCGGGCAGCGGCTTCACCGCCACCGCGCGCTACACCGGCCCGGCGCCAGGCAACCATCCGACCCTCACCATTGATCAGACCATGCAGATTCGCGAATCGCCGTAGCCAATTCTTGTTGAGGCGAGTTCCGAAGGAGCATGGGACGCCGTGCAACCTGTCGCTTGCTGTACGTGCCGGGTCGCAACCGCGGCGACCCGCTGCTACATCGGCGCGGAGCAATCAGGAGATGCAGCCATGAAAAATCTTGTCAGGATTTCTTGCATTCTGCTGTTAACCGCTTCTGCCTGCGCGGCGCAAGTGGCGCAGCCGCAAGCGCCGTCGCAGGATCCGCCGAAGGAGTACGCGCACATCACCAACTTCTTGCGCGTGAACGATCAAATCTGCACCGGCGGGCAGCCACAAATGGCCGATCTGGAAAAAATGAAGGCCGAAGGCATCAAAGCCATCATCAACTTGCGGCAGGCCAGCGAGTACAACGCCGAAGAAGAAGCCGCCAAGGCCACGGACGTCGGGCTGCGCTACGTGCACATCCCCATGAACGGCCGCGAGCCAAAGGACGAGGACGCCGAACAGTTCTTGAAAGCCACCTACGCGGCGGAGAACCGTCCCGCGTTCATCCACTGCGCGTCAGCCAACCGCGTGGGCGCGATGTGGCTGATTCGTCGCGTGCTGCGCGACGGCTGGTCGCTGGAGAAAGCCGAAGAAGAAGCGCGCAAGATCGGCCTGACCAACAAAGGGCTTCTTAGTTTTGCGAAAGATTACATCGCGCGCCACAAAGCCGCGTCATAGGCAAAAGTAAAAAGGCACAAGGCAAAAGGCAAAGCCTTTGAGGGCTGGATTGCTTTCGCCGAATCGCGCATCACGCTGGGACTCCCAACTCGCACTGATCTTTGCTTTTGCCTTTTGCCTTAATTAATTAATTCGTTGGGCAGGAAAGCAAGTCACAGGGCCACCGAGACACGGAGAATGGGAAACCCAGAAGACATGCAGTGGCTCTACGCCTCTGCGCCTAATCGAGGGCGAGCGGAGTAAGAACCCCTTCCCTTTTCACGCCGAGGCGAATGGGGCGCGGCGGGCCTTTGCGCGGCAGCGTAACTTCAACCCATAACTCCTCACCAGGCTTGCGGACGGACGGGTCCGGCACGTGCTCAGGGATGAAAAAGAGCACCGGATCGGCGAGAACCGCCAAAGCCGTGCCATTAGCTTGCCGTCGGAACATTACAGCGTCGCGTCCCCAAGGATACTCGTTGTCTTGCGCGGAGGGATCGCGGCGCGCAACCAGTTGGTCGTTTTCCACAGACAGAATTACCGCTGTGCGGCGCCAGTCCCAGCGGCCACCGATCCCAGGCTCCTCGGTTGGGGCCGCAATGTCCGGCGCTTGCACTTCCAGTTGCAGGCTCACGTAGCGCCCGCGAATCGGAAGGCTGGGATCGTAGGGCGCAGCGCGGGCCCACACACGCGGTCGCGTCGAGCGGTCATAGAGCAGTTTCGCGCCGAGGCTCGCGACGATCAGCAGATGCACCACGCCGACGATCAATCCTTTGTAAAGCGGTCTCACGCCGCGCCTCCTGCATTCAGCCGCGCAAGCAAGCGACGGCGCGCCCGCTCCAGGAACCATCCGCCTACCAGGAACAGCACGCCCAGCCCGATCAGGCTGATTGAGCGGCCCAGCTTATCCATCACGCTGGCGAAATAGAAAAAGATGGTGGTGATGCCGAAACAGGCCACACCAAGATTGACGCGCTCCCGCCGCAGCTCTTTGAATCCCCACGCAATCAGGCCCACCGAGCCGAGCCACAGCCAAAGGTAGAGCCCGAAGTCGCGCCAGAAGTGCAGGAAGAGGTCGCTCATCGCTTCTTCGTGCGTGATCGCCGTCATCGCGCCAAGCCCCGCCACCCACAATGCCGCGACCAGATTCATCCACGCCGCGCGGCCCCGCAGCCAGTAGGCCAAGGCAATCGGCGCTCCCATGCCTATCAGCCAGCCCGCTGTCAGCAGGCTCCTGGGTATCACGTCGCCTCGGCCTCCCCACCAGCGGTCCGACGCCAGCACCGCACACGGGATGAGAGCGACGCCGCCAATCCACATCAACGCGCGACGAATCTGCGTGTCGTTTTCATTCGTGCGCAGCGAGATGTAAGTCAGCGCGAGCAGCAGCAGGCTCTGATGCAGCAACTGATCGCCCCCGGCGAGCCGCTCGGTGGCCACCAGCCATTCGCCCGCCAGCCACGCCGGCGTGAGAACCGCGGCCAGCGCAGCCTGCGGCCAATCGCGCAGCAGCGCCCATCCAATCCACGCGCCTGCAGCCCACATCATCACGCCGCCGGGCCAGTGCTCTTGCAGATGGAAGATTTGTCCCGCGAGAAAAATTCCCGCGCCCAGCGTTACAGTCCCGACCGCATGCAGCACGCTGGCCAGCGCCGCGAAGCGCTCTGCGGCCAAGGCCCCGCCGGTGTGAAACACCCCGACCATCAGCAGCACCAGCGCAAAGCGCGCGGCGGGTGAAAGCTCGTCCCAGTGCGCCGCGACGAACAGGAGCACACCGGCAGCCATCAGGAGCCCGCCGAGGCTCAACGCCAGCACCACCGGCCAGCGCATGCCGCCGGATTGATCCTGTTGCGACTCGAAGGAGCGAATCCGCGCGGCCGCAGCCGCATCCAGCAGTCCCGCGGCCTGCCAGCGTTCGAGCGATTTTTCGAGCTTGGGATGCAAGGAAGTTAGGCGGAGTGTACTCCGGCTGCGGCAAAAGTAAAAGCACAATCGCCACGATGTCGCAGGGTCAGGGAGAGCAAGCACATCCGCGTGACTTGGTGACTCCGTGGCTAACCCCATTCAAGCGCGCCCCTTTTCACAGCAAAACGCGTGGTATGATGAGGCGATTCGCGAGGGAACGCAGTTTTTGATTCCCGAATCGCCCGGCCGGGGATGGCTCTGGCTTTATCGCCGGGCGAACGAATCATCACACCAAGCGTGGAAGACCCACCGGATGACGAATCCGAACGCGGCGCCTCCCAAGCTCAAGCCATTGCTTCCCCTCCGCCGTGTGGTGATCGAGGGCGTGCGGCCGCAGGTGGACGACGGCCGTTTCCCCATCAAGCGCACGGCCGGCGAGAGTGCGACCGTAACCGCAGACATACACAGCGACGGGCACGACCAGTTGCGCGCCGTGCTGTTGCACAAAGCCGAAAATGCCGAGGCCTGGACGGAAACGGAAATGCAGCCGCGGGGCAACGATGCATGGAGCGGCGAATTTCGCGTCGAGCAGTTGGGGCCGTATCGTTACACCGTGCAGGCATGGGTGGATGAATTTCGCACCTGGCGGCGCGACGTGGCGCGCAAGCTGGAAGCCGCGCAGGACGTGGCCGTGGACGCGCTGGCCGGCGCGGAGTTGCTCAGCGCGGCAAGCCCTCGCGCGCAGGCGCAGGACGCCAAGCGGCTCGGCGAAATTGCGCAACAGGTGCGCGAGCTGGCCAAGATCGATGCCGCGGCAGCCATCGAGCTGGCGCAGAGCGAAGAATGCTCGGTACTGATGGATCGCTACCCGGATCGCAGCGACGCCGCGACGTACACGCGCGAACTGGCGGTTACGGTGGACCGCCAGCGCGCCCGCTTCAGCGCCTGGTACGAAATGTTCCCGCGGTCATGCAGCGATGATCCGGCGCGGCATGGCGCCTTCGACGATTGCATGCGCCGGCTCGACTACATCGCGTCGATGAACTTCGACATTCTGTACCTGCCGCCCATCCATCCCATCGGTCGCACGCATCGCAAAGGACGCAACAACAATCCCGTGGCGGAACCGGACGCCGTAGGCAGCCCCTGGGCCATCGGCGCAGAAGAGGGCGGGCACAAAACGATTCATCCGCAACTGGGCACGCTGGAAGGTTTTCACCGTTTGGTGGCGCGCGCGAAAGAACTGGGCATGGAGATTGCGCTCGATCTCGCCTTCCAGTGTGCGCCGGACCATCCTTACGTTCGCGAGCACAGGGAGTGGTTCAAGATTCGCCCCGATGGCACGGTGCAGTACGCCGAGAACCCGCCGAAGACGTATCAGGACATTTACCCCCTGAATTTTTCCGGCGCGCACAGCGCCGAGCTGTGCGAAGAGCTGAAGAGCATCGTGGATTACTGGATCACGCAGGGCATTCGCATCTTCCGCGTTGACAACCCGCACACCAAGCCCTATGCCTTCTGGGAATGGCTGATTGCCGATGTCAAGCGGCGGCATCCCGACGTGATTTTTCTTTCCGAAGCATTCACGCGGCCCAAAGTGATGTACCGGCTGGCCAAGCTCGGCTTCACGCAGTCTTATACCTACTTTGCGTGGCGCAACACCAAGCGCGAGCTGACGCAATACTTCACCGAGCTAACGCGCGCCGAGGTGCGCGATTTCTTCCGGCCCAACCTCTGGCCCAACACGCCGGACATCCTCACCGAGTACCTGCAATATGGAGGACGCCCCGCCTTCATGGCTCGGCTGGTGCTGGCCGCGACCCTCGGCGCGAACTACGGGATCTATGGCCCGGCGTTCGAGCTGTGCGAGAACCGCGCCGCGCGCGCGGGCAGCGAGGAGTATCTGGACTCGGAGAAGTACCAGCTTCGCGCGTGGGAAATCGACCGCGCGGACAGCCTGCGTCCGCTGATTGCGCGCGTGAATCGCATCCGCCGCGAGAACCCCGCGCTGCAAGGCGACGCCAGCCTGCGCTTCCTGGAAATTGACAACGAGCAGCTCATCGCCTACAGCAAGGCCAGCAGCGACCTGAGCAACATCGTCATCGTTCTGGTCAACTTGGATCCGCACCACACGCAATCCGGCTGGCTGGAGTTGCCGCTCGAGCCATTCGGGTTGGCCGCCGGGCAGTCCTACCAGGCGCACGACCTGCTCACCGACGCGCGTTTCCTGTGGAGCGGCGCGCGCAACTTCGTGCAGGTGGACCCGAAACTCGTGCCGGCGCACATCCTGCGCATCCGCCGCCGTATTCGCACCGAGCGCGATTTCGATTATTTTATGTAAGAGGTATGGCTGGCGGCCGAGGTGGCACAGGCTTTCGAGCCTGTGCACTTGTGCTGGAACCGTGGCCCTCAGGCTGGAAGTCCGTCCCGCCTGGCAAAGGCAGCGGGAAGCCAGCGGTGCGGAATTGTATGGCCCGAAGAAAGCAAAAGCCGATCGCGCAGGATCCGCTCTGGTACAAGGACGCGATCATCTATCAATTGCACGTGCGCGCCTTTGCCGATAGCAACGGAGACGGCATCGGCGATTTCCGAGGGCTGGCCGGCAAGCTGGAATACCTGCGCGACCTCGGCATCACCGCCATCTGGCTGCTGCCCTTCTATCCTTCCCCGTTGCGCGACGACGGCTACGACATCGCCGATTACACCAACGTCCACCCGGATTACGGCACGCTCGCCGACTTCCGGCAGTTTCTCCGCGAAGCGCACCAGCTCGGCCTGCGGGTGATCACCGAGCTGGTGGTGAACCACACATCCGACCAGCATGCCTGGTTCCAGCGCGCCCGGCATGCGCCGAAGGGCAGCGCTCTGCGGAATTTCTACGTCTGGAGCGACAGCACGGACCGCTATCGCGACGCGCGCATCATCTTCAAGGATTTCGAAGCCTCGAATTGGACCTGGGATCCGGTGGCCCAGGCGCATTACTGGCACCGCTTTTACAGTCACCAGCCCGACCTCAACTTCGAGAATCCCGAAGTCCACAAAGCCCTGCTGCGCATCACCGATTTCTGGCTGGAAATGGGCGTGGACGGGATGCGGTTGGACGCCGTGCCGTACCTCTACGAATGCGAAGGCACCAACTGCGAAAACCTGCCGGAGACCCACGCCTTTCTCAAGAAACTCCGCCGGCACGTGGATGAGAATTTCGCCGGCCGCATGTTGCTGGCGGAAGCCAACCAGTGGCCGGAAGACGCCGTGGCGTATTTCGGCGCAGCCGACGAATGCCACATGGCCTTCCATTTTCCGCTGATGCCGCGGATGTTCATGGCCAACCGCATGGAAGACCGCTACCCCATCGTGGACATCCTCGAACAGACCCCGGCGATTCCGGAAAGCTGCCAGTGGGCGCTGTTCCTGCGCAATCACGACGAGCTCACGCTGGAAATGGTCACCGATGAAGAGCGCGACTACATGTATCGCGTCTATGCCAGCGACCCTCGCGCGCGCATCAACCTCGGCATCCGCCGCCGTCTGGCCCCGCTACTGGAAAACGACCGCCGCAAAATCGAATTGATGAACGGCCTGCTGTTCTCCATGCCCGGCACTCCGATCATTTATTACGGTGACGAAATCGGCATGGGCGACAACATTTTCCTCGGCGACCGCAACGGCGTGCGCACGCCCATGCAATGGAGCCCCGACCGCAACGCCGGCTTCTCCCGCGCCAGTTCGCAGCGGCTCTATCTGCCTGTAATCACCGAGCCGGATTACCACTACGAATCGGTGAACGTGGAGGCGCGGCAGCAAAATTCGCAATCCCTGCTGTGGTGGATGAAGCGCCTGATTGCGATGCGCCGCCGCCATCCGGCGCTCAGCCGCGGCAGCATCGAGTTTCTCCATCCGGAAAATGCGCGCGTGCTGGCGTTCATCCGGCGGCATGAAAATGAAATTATGCTGGTGGTGGCCAATCTTTCGCGGCACGCGCAACACGCCGAGCTGAATCTTTCCGCCTACAAAGGCATGGTCCCGGCGGAGCTTGCAGGGCCCACGGAATTTCCCGCGATTGGCGAGCTGCCTTACCTGCTGACCCTCGGCGGCCATTCCTTTTACTGGTTCGTGCTCGAGCCGCAGCGCGTGACGGAGCTCGTCGGCGAGCCGCGTCCGGCGGAGAGCCTTCCGCTGGTCGCGGTGACCACCGGTTGGAAAGACCTCTTCGATGCCAAGCACAGCGGCGCCTTCGAGCGCATCCTGCCCGAGTTCCTGCGGACGCGGCGCTGGTTTGGCGGCAAGGCCCGGCGCATCAAATCGGTGGCGCTCGAGGATCGCGTAGAACTGGGCGATGGCGCAGCGGCGAGCACGCTGGCCTTTCTCAGCGTGGAATTCACCGAAGGCGACCCCGAGAGCTACGTGCTCGTGCTGCGGTTCGCGACCGGTGATGAGGCAGCACGCGTGCAAAACGAGCAGCCGGAAGCCATGCTGGCGCGGCTGCATACACCCGGCGGCGATGGCATCCTCTATTCACCGCTGCGCGAGCCTGATTTCGCGCATGCCATGCTGGACCTCGTTGCACGCCGCCGCAAGCTGCGCGGCCTCACCGGCGAAGTGGCGGGCCAGCCCACCCGAGCGTACCGCGCGTTGCGCGGCGATGATGCGGAAACGTTGCCGGTAAGCGTGATCAGCGCCGAGCAAAGCAACAGCTCCTTGATTTACGGCGACCGACTCATCCTGAAACTTTTTCGCAAGCTGGAGCCGGGAATCAATCCCGATTACGAGCTGAATTCCTATTTGGCCGAGCGCGCGCAGTTCCGCAACGTCCCCCCCGTCGCAGGCAAGCTCGAGTATCGCGCGGGCAAGGATGACCCGGTCACCCTCGGCGTGCTGCAAGGCTACGTGCGCAACGAAGGCGACGCGTGGAAGCAAACGCTGGATGCGCTCTCGCGCTACTTCGAGCAAATCGCGGTGCTCTCGCCCGAGCAGAAGCAGCAGCCCGCACCCCGCCTCCCGCTGCTTCCCACGGAAGACCCGCTGCCCGCGTGCCCCGCCGACCAAATCGGCCCCTATCTGGCATCGGCGCGGATGCTCGGCCAGCGCACCGCGGAAATGCACGTGGCCCTGGCATCCGGCCGCGACGATCCGGCGTTTGTGCCCGAGCCCTTCACGCCTTTCTACCAGCGGTCGCTCTATCAATCCATGCGCAACCTTTTGCGTCACACCTTCGCGCTGTTGCGCAAGCAGCTCCCGCGGCTGCCTGAAGAAGTGCGCGGCGGGGCGGAGCAGGCGCTGGACCGCGAGAGCGAAATCCTCCGGCAATTCCGCACCATGCTGGACAAGAAGTTTACGGCGCTGCGCACCCGCGTCCATGGCGACTATCACCTGGGGCAGGTGCTGCACACCGGCGGCGACTTCGTGATCATCGATTTCGAAGGCGAGCCGGCGCGCTCCATCACCGAGCGGCGCATCAAGCGCTCGCCGCTGCGCGACGTCGCGGGGATGCTGCGTTCGTTCAGCTACGCAGCCTACGCTGCGCTGTTCGGGCTGGCTGGGAGTAGCGGCGCGCGGCCGGAAGATTTCCGGGAGCTGGAATCGTGGGCCAACCTGTGGAGCCAGTGTGTATGCAGCGCGTTCTTGCGCGCCTATCTGAGCACTGCCGGCGGCGCGCCCGAAGGTGCGCGCTTCTTGCCGTACAAAAAGGAGGAATTGGAGGGTTTGCTGCGAGTTTTCTTGCTGGAGAAAGCGGTCTACGAAATCCGTTATGAACTGAACCACCGGCCGGCGTGGCTGCGCATTCCGCTCACCGGCATCCGGCAATTGCTGGACGAAGCCGGCGCGGAGACGAAGTGAGGGCCGTGGCGGAGCGACTGGGGGCAACGCCGCTGGATGGCGGGCGTTGCGAATTTGTGGTGTGGGCGCCGCGAGTGAAGGAAGTCGAAGTCCACGTGATTGCCCCGGCAGAAAAGTGGGCGGCGATGCAGCCGCTGGCGCGCGGCTACCATCGCGCCGTTGTCGAGGACGCCGGCGCGGGGGCACTTTACCGCTATCGGCTGGATAAGCACGTCGAGCGGCCGGATCCCGCTTCGCGATTCCAGCCGGAGGGGCCGCATGGGCCCTCGCAGGTCGTTGCCCCTGCTTGGGACGGCTGGCAAGACACCGGCTGGCGCGGCCTTCCGCTGGCAGTTTGCGTATTCTACGAGCTGCACGTCGGCGCATTCACGCGCGAAGGGACGTTCGACGCCATCGTTCCCCGCTTGGACGCGTTGCAGCAGCTTGGCGTCACGGCCATCGAGTTGATGCCCGTTGCGCAATTCCCCGGCACGCGCAACTGGGGATATGACGGCGCTTATC
>JBOGNS010000287.1:0-2915 GCA_050747305.1 Candidatus Acidiferrales bacterium
TGCTTTCCCGAGGCCACAATGGTGTCGAAGGCAGGCCCGGACGCCCCAAGCCTTCTCATGCGGTACTCAACTTCTGCTGCCACCTCAGACTCGCGCACGCCCGGCCGCACCAGCGGCAAGATCTCCTCGAGCACGCGGCAGCCGAGCTTTGCCGCGGCAGCGATCGCTTGAACCTCGCCCGCATCCTTCTGGCTGCGTAAGCTCTCCACCAGCCCCTCGGTCGCAACCCACCGACGCACGGTTCCCGGCCCGCTGCGGCGCCTCAGCAGCGCCAGTTGCGCCACGGTCAGCCTCGCCGCCTCGAAGCCTACCCTGCGCCTCCGGCGCTCCCGTAAATGCGTAGCAACCGCTTCCAGCAGCGATGCCTTTGCCACCGTCACCTTGCATCCGGCTGCCTGCCGGCGTGCCTGCGCGGTGTAGCGCCCGTCCACAAAAAGCGTCGTGCCGCCGCTTTCCACCAGGGCGAGCCCGGCGCTCCCGTAGAAGCCGGTCAAATAATAGATTCCCGGCAGGTGTGAGACGAGGAGCGCATCGCATTCATAGCTGGCCAGTGCGCCCCGCAGCCGTGCGACTCGTTTTCTGAACGGTTGCTCCATGAGAAAAGCAACGCATGTAGCGGCGACCTTTAGGTCGCCACTGGCTCTTCGTAATCACACTTCCTAGCTTCTAATGGCGACCTAAAGGTCGCCGCTACATGAAAAGCAAAAGGAGGAGTGTGACCTCCTCCCTTTGGAACCCTGATTTTACACCGTCTCAGTTGGCCACGATGCGCGGAGTGACGAAGAACAGCAACTCCTGCGAATTGGAACTCACCGAGGTGCGCTTGAAGAGGTGTCCGATGATCGGGATGCTGCCCAGCAGCGGCACCTGCGAGATGTCCGTGCGCTGCGAGGAAATGATGATCCCGCCCACCACCACCGTGCCGCCGTCGCCGATCAGCACCTTGGTTTCGGCGGATTGCGTAGTGAGGGCCGGAATGTTCTGGATTCGCGGGATGCCTTCATCGATAGCCGTATTCTCCACCAGAATCTCCATGAAGATCGTGCCTTCGGCGGTGATCTGGGGGGTTACTTCCAGCTTCAGCACGGCGTCGATGAACTGCACGGTGATCGTGTTGTTGATTACGGTTTGAATCGGAATCTTGGTGCCCTGCTTCACCACCGCCGGCTCGTTGTTCTGCGTAATCACCTTGGGCCGCGAAAGCAGCTTGCCCACGCCTTTCGATTCCGCCGCGCTGATGATGAAATCCAGTGCGAAGTTGGGCGAACTGTGGGCAAAGCTCACGCCACTGGTGGGGGCGCCAACCCCCAGGTTGGTGTTCAGGGGGATTTGATTGGTTCCCGACGCAACCAGCGGTGGCGGCGGCAGGCCGGGTCCGCGCTCAATGGGGCTTACGAAGTCACCCCGGCCCACCAGGCCGCCAAAGACGTTGCGCCCGCCCAGCCCAGTTGTAGCAAAGCCGAATTGCGTGCCTAGTTCGCGCGCAAACGTGCGCGTGGCAGACACCACGCGCGCCTCGATCTCCACCTGCTGAGCCTTGCGGTCAAGCTGATCCAGCAGCGTATTGATAGCCGGGAACACGCTCGGAATGTCGTTGATGACCAGCGTATTCGAGCGTTCGTCGGCCAGGATTTCGCCGCGAGGCGAGAGGAAGCGCCGCAGCGTGTCGCGAACCGCGCTGGCCTTGGCGTAGCTCAGGGTGCGGGTGATGGTTTCCTTGGGCACGGCCTCCGCTTCTGCCTTTGCCAAATCACGGCGCTCTTCTGCTTCGCGCTTTAGAGTCGCCTTCGTGGCGATGCGCAGCACGTTGCCCTCAAGCTGCTTGTCCAGGCTATTGTTGCGCAGCACGATATCCAAGGCCTGATCCCACGGCACTTCGTCCAGCACAATCGTCACTTTGCCGGATACCGTCGGATCCACCACCACATTCAGCCCGCTAATCTCATGAATCAGCCGGAAGAAGTCCTTTAGGTCGATATCTTTGAAGTTCACCGAGATCGGCTCGCCGCCGTACGGAGCCTGTGGCTTGGCGCTTGTCGCGCGAGGTGTTGAGGTTGTCGCTCTGGGCGCCGGGTCGGACTTGGGCGCCGCCGGGCGGGCCAGTGCAGCCGCCGGTTCTGTCAGATTTGCCGGCAACACCATGGCCGCGTTGGTGACGTAGGGTACCTCCGGAGCTGGAACGTTCGCCTGTGGCGAATATGCCACCCGCCGCAAGGCGCGGGGCTGGTTGAGCCGCAGGGGCGCCACCGCCGGCTTTGGCACTGCCTTGAGGGGTTGGGGTATTGATCTCGCCAGCGAACTCGCAAACACAACCTCAATCGAGTCCGTACCGGGGTTGATCGCAAATGCTGCCACGCCGGTCAGGTCAATCACGACGCGACTCACGTCCGGCTTAAACTGTCCCAGCCGCACGCCGCGCACCGGTTCAATCGCACTCTTCACCTCGCGGGCCCTGCCCACCAACCGCGTGTCTGCGAAGTCCAGCACCAAGCGGTCAGGGCTCGCCAGCCGCTGCGTCTCGTAGCGCAGTTGCCCGTTTCCATGAATCGCAACCTTCGCCTGGCCGGCCTCGGCGGTCACTTCCACCGACTGAATCCTCGTCGCGACCCTTGCCCTCACGATGGACGGTGCAGGACGCGCCCGCGCGCTCTCTGGCGCGCGCGCAGCAGCGGACAAAGCAAATGTCAGCGTGAGGCCATCCGATCCGGTGCGCTCCACCTTGGGCACTACCGGCACACGCAGCAGCACTTCCAGGCGCACGATGGCTTTTTCGCCGCCACGGTACTGCAACACGCGGTAGCTGCTCACCACATCGGAATCGAGCACCCGCGCTCCGCCGGCGCTATCGGATGCCATACCGCTGAAGTCCACCACAAACAGCTTCTCGGTTGGCCGGTGCGTGGTGTACTCGAAGG
>JBOGNS010000288.1:0-3967 GCA_050747305.1 Candidatus Acidiferrales bacterium
GTCTATTTCCCCGGGCGCGCGGTGCCCATGCTGCCGGAGGCGCTCTCGAACGGAATTTGCTCGCTCAACCCGCAGGTGGACCGGCTGGTGATGAGCGCGGTGATGGAAATCGACCGGCGCGGCGCGATGCTGCGGTCACGGTTTACCGCAGGCGTGATTCGCTCGGCCGAGCGCATGACCTACACCAATGTGAACAAGGTGCTCGAGGGTGATCCCGAAGCTTCGGGACGTTACTCGGCGCTGGCGGAGCACTTCCGTCTGATGCGCGAGCTGGCCATGATCCTGAACGCGCGGCGCAACGGGCGCGGCTCGATTGATTTTGATTTACCCGAGCCGATGATTGAGTTCGACGAGCTGGGGCGCATGGTGACCATCGTACGCACCGAGCGCAATATCGCGCACCGCATCATCGAGGAATTCATGCTGGCGGCCAACGAGGCGGTGGCGGCGCATCTGGAGTCGCGCGCGCTCGGCAGCTTGCACCGCGTGCACGAGAAGCCGGACCCCAAGCGCGTGCTGGAATTCGAAGAGCTGGCGGCGGCGTTTGGCTACTCGCTGGGTGTGGCGGGGCTGGCGGTGCGCGAGATCAAAGTGAAGCACGGCGCAGTGCCCGCGGCGCGGCAGCGTGCAGCCGGCCCGCGCGGCGGGCCCTTCGCGTCCGCTCAGAGTAAACGGGAACGGCAGATGAGCGTCGCATTGCCCAGCGAACAGGAAATCGCGATTACGCCGCATCACTATCAGCGGCTGACGCAGAAAATTGCGGGCAAGCCGGAGGAGCGCATCCTCTCTTATCTGATGCTGCGTTCGCTGAAGCAAGCGCGGTATGCGGCGGAGCCGCTGGGCCACTTCGCGCTGGCCGCCGACCAGTACACGCACTTCACGTCGCCCATCCGGCGCTATCCCGACTTGATTGTGCATCGCGTGCTGAAGTGGGCGCTCGCAAATCCAGTAGGACAGGCACTCCTGCCTGTCCATTCTCAATCAGCTCGCCGTGTAGAGGCCGGTCGCGGTTTGGGCGACGGGGCGGATACTGCGTTGAGTGGCCGGGCACACGTTGCCGGGCATCGCGGCCCAATGCGCCACGAGCCCGCCGCTACACGGTCTGTCCCCACGGAATCGACAAAAGCTGGGCCATATCGCGGCGTGGAGTTGGAAGAGATTGCCGCGGAATCGTCGGATGCCGAGCGCCGCGCGGATGGCGCGGAGCGCGAGTTGATGGACTGGAAGACGGCGCAATTCATGGAGCAGCACCTCGGCGAGGAATACACGGCGCTGATTATCTCCGTGCAGAAGTTCGGGTTCTTCGTCGAGCTGCTGGAAATCTTTGTGGAGGGGTTGGTGCCGATTACCGCGGTGGAAGAATTCACCGGGCGCCGCTGCCAGTTTCGCGAGCGTGACCGCGCGATTGTGGCGATGGATGGCGCGCGGGAATCACACGGCAGGCATGGAGGAAGGGTGCGCGGAGGCGGGGGCGGCCGCATTGAAGCGGGCCGGCATACGCCGGCGGCGCTCAGAGGTAAAGACCGGCCCCTGCCAGGCGCGGGGGCACTTTCCTTTCATCTGGGCGACCGGGTGCGGGTGCGCGCGGAGCGCATTGACCATTTCACGCATCGCGTGGAGTTCGCGCTGCTGGAGACCGAGTAAGCAACCGCCGATGAACGCGGATGAACGCAGATGGAAGAGTCGGAAAAGGGAAAGGGAAAAGGGGCCCTTGATTTGATTCTCCAGTTTCCGATTTCCATTTTCCAGTTTCCATTTTCCTTGTTTATCTGCGTTCATCTGCGTTAGTCTGCGGTTCCTCGATCGGGGAGTGCGAGAAGGAGCGACATGGCAGCACGCAAATGCCCGCAGTGCCTGACGGTGGTATCGAAGGGCTGGGTGGCAGCGTTCACTGACGCGATGGAATGCCCCGGCTGCAAAACCACGCTGGAGGTGTCGCAACTGAGCCGTCACATCGCCACCTGGGCGGGACTGCTGGGCGGCGTGGTGGCGTGGCGGGTCGCCTCGCGATGGGTGGCGGGCGGCGACGGTGCGCTGGACTGGGCGATTCCGGTGATGCTGGCGTTCGCGGCATACTGTGTGGTCGCGGCGGTGGCTACGATGCTGGTGGCGGACTTGCGCATACGTCCACCGGAGCCGGTGGCCGAGCCGGTGTATCACGCGGGTGCGGCGCACGGCGAGCCTGCCGGGGCGCATGCGCATCACTAGTGTTGCGTTACGGAGTCCCAGGGGTGCAGCAAGCAGCGCCCCTGCGGTTGGGACTCCGTGTGTCACCTATTACGAAACGCGACACCAGGCAGTTGGGCGGTACTGTACCTGGGCGGCTGTGCGCCAAGCGATGCAAGCGCAAGGAGTTAGCGCGGGATGCGATGCGGTCTTCTCCCTTGTCACCCTAGTTGTATAGCCTGAACGTACTATTGTGGATACGCCAGGCTGGCTCGCAAACTGGCGCTACTATGGCCCAGTTTTCGAGTTTTCTCGGCCGGCGTGTGCACGTCGAGTATCGCACCGCCGGCAGGTCGGTGCCCGCCACGGGCGTGCTGGTGGCGGATTCCGGCCGCTCGATTTTTCTCGAAGAGCACTTCACCCGCCCTGCGGGCGCCAAGCAATTCCGCTGGGAAATCCCCTACCAGTGCATCGTACACATGGAAGACGACCCGCCGATGGTGGAGGCCCGAGCCGCCGATTAGACTGAAAACGTCGTAGCGCTGCGTCGCAAGCATCTCGCGAACTCACTTCACAATATTCATTGTCCCTATCCTTCGGGTCGCAGTGTATCTATGAGTGCCTGTGTTACGCTTGTTTTTTTTGCGAGGGAGAGATGGCGACGAGTGTGGCGCTGCTTGGCTTGGGGTTGATGGGCCGGCCGATGGCGCAGAATTTGCTGACGAAAAATTTTCTGCTCACCGTGTGGAACCGCACGGCGGCGCGCGCGGACGCGCTGGTGGAAGCGGGCGCGCAGCGCGCGGCAACTCCGCGCGAGGCAGCGGCGCAGGCGGATGTGGTGATCACGATGGTGAGCGATCCGCCGGCGCTGGAGAGCGTGCTGTGGGGCAATGACGGCGTGCTGGCAGGGCTGAAGCCCGGCAGCGTGCTGATTGATTCGAGCACCGTGTCGCCGGAGCTGGCGCGGCGCGCTGCGGCAGCGTGCGCGGAGCGTGGATGCGAATTTCTGGATGCGCCGGTGACCGGCGGCACGTGGGGCGCGGAAAAGGGCGAGCTGGTGTTCATGGCGGGTGGCAAGGCGGAGGTGCTGGAGCGCGTCGCGCCGGTGCTCGGCGCGATGGGCAAACAATGGTTTTATCTGGGCCCGCACGGGTCAGGGCAAGTGATCAAGCTGGCGACGAACTTGATCCTCGCGCTGCAAGTGACGGCGGTGGCGGAAGCGCTGGCGCTGGTGCGCGCTGCGGGCGTGCCGGGCGAAAAATTGGCCGAAGTGATGCAGGCCAGCATGGGCCGGTCGAAATTGATTGACGTGAAGCTGCCGATGATGCTGGCGAGCAATTACACGCCGAGTTTTCCGTTGCGCCTGATGAATAAGGATGTGGGGCTGGCGCTGCTGCTGGCGGCGGAGTCGGGCTTGAAGCTGCCCGGAGCGGAAGCGGCGCGCGAAGTGATGGACGCGGTGCAGCAGTCCATCAAAGAGGATGTGGATTACGCGGCTCTGGCGAAATACTGGGAGAAGAGTTAGGCCACAGATGAACACCGATCAAATCGAGAACAGAAACCCGGAATCCTGTTCTGGAATCTTGGATTGGCGCGCTCGCATCCTCGTGGCGTCATCAGAACGCCGCCAGTCTGAGGGTGCAGCGACCGAAGAACTGCTACCCTCCATGACCTCCACAACCTCCGTGACCTCCATAGCTTCATGATCGTTGCTCGCGAAGTCCAATCGCGCCCATCATTCGTCCGGTGCATCCTTTCTCGCGCCGGTAGCTGAACAGCAAGTCTGTGCGGCACGCAGTAC
>JBOGNS010000289.1:0-2729 GCA_050747305.1 Candidatus Acidiferrales bacterium
CCAAGCCCAGCCGCGCCAGCGGCACCGCTTTCCCGAAGCCGCCCGCCAGCCCGCGATACATCTCAACGATGCGATGCAAGTCCGACATAGCCGCTGAGCGTATCGTAGCAGCGATTCTCCATTTTCCATTTTCTATTTTCCATTTTCCCTTTTTCGATTTCCTGAGGTTCTTCCGTTATGATAAGTAGCTCGAACTTTCGCATTCGACTCCATAGGAGGAGCAAGCAATGCCCATCGCCGTCGGAACGCCCGCGCCGGAATTCACGCTGAAGGATCAGAGCCAGCAGGAAGTGAAGCTGGCCGACTTCAAGGGCAAGAAAAACGTGGTGCTGATGTTTTATCCGCTGGACTGGAGTCCGGTATGCACCAACGAGCATGCCTGCATGGTCAACGACATGAAGAATTTCGAGCAGCTCGATGCGCAGGTGATGGGCCTCAGCGTGGATAGCGCGTGGTCGCACAAAGCCTTCGCGGAGAAAATGGGCATCCAATATCCGCTGCTGGCCGATTTCCAGCCGCGCGGCGCAGTGGCCGACAAATTCGGCATGTACCTCACCGACAAAGGCATCACCGGCCGCGCCGTCGCCATCATTGATAAACAGGGGAAAGTGGCGTGGTTCAAGCAGTACGACATCCCGCAACTACCCGACATCAAGGAAGTCGCCTCCGCGCTCGCGCAAATAAAGTAGGAAGATTAGCCACAGAGGCACAGAGTCACGGAGAACAGGATTCCTCCGTGCCTCGCTTCTTTCGTGCCGTTCGCGCCTTTTCGAGCTTCCGGCTCAGCTTTGCTTTGTGTTCCTCCGCGTGTCTCGAGTCCTTCGCTGTGTCGGGTCCTGAGTTCCGCAAATTAGGGCACTACCTTCTCTGTGCCCTCTGTGCTGCTCCGCGTCTCTGTGTTTCTCGTAGTCTTTGGCTTTTTTCTAGGCCGCCGAGTTGAGGAATCGCTCGAAGGTTGGGTTGTTCTGAGTTCTGAGTTCTGCGTTCTGCGTTCTGAGTTCTGCGTTCTGCGTTCTGAGTTATTGCGCGAAGGTGCGAACGTAGCGCACCAGCTTCCAGCGCTGGTCGTCCGTGAGGTCGCGCTCGAAGCTGGGCATGGGCTTATCGCCCTTGGTGATTTTGTAGAAGAGTTCGCCGTCGCGGATATTCTTCATGCGCGCGTCGGTAAAATCGGCCGGCGGCGGGTCGTACATCATTGATTCCCCGCCATCGCCCGCGCCGCCTTCGCCATGACAGTTGGCGCAGTGCTCCACGAACAGTGCTTTCGCTTCGGCCAGCGCTTCCGCCGAATTCGGCGCCGGATTGCTCATAGCCCGCGCCTCGGGCAGGGTCAGATCGCCGGAACCTCCGGAAAGCAACATCCAGCCACGCGGGCCAAACAGCCATAACGCACCGGCAATGACCACGACCAGCAGCACGAGTAATCCTGCGCGGTTTCGCGCGCTGCCGCTCTGGCTATGGTGTTTGGGTAGCATGAAGCGCTCACTCCTCTGCACTCCTCGCCCTCTCGCGGATAGCCAGGAGCGGCTGTCCTACTAGTGTATGAACCCGATGTTCGGCTCGGCCCCGCCCGGCGTCTCCTTAATCGGCCCGAACTGCGTCTCATACCGCGCGATATTCTCCTCCATCGCGCGCAAAAAGCGCTTGGCGTGCGCCGGGCTGAGGATGATGCTGGACATCAGCTTACCTTGCGGCACGTTCGGGAAAACGTAGATGAAGTTCAGCGTGAACTCGTCCCCATTGTGGTGGATCATCGCCAGGTTCGAGTACATCCCGGTCAGCTCTTTTTCATCCGCTTTAATTTGCACCTGCACTTGCTGCTGTTGCTGCTCGGCCATGGCGCCCTCCGTGGAACCGCCTCAGCACTATATCACCGCTGCCGCGAAACCGGCCTCGCCGGGGCGGGGCAACCCCGCTCGCTGCACGGCAACTAAATAAAGGTAACTGCCCCGAGGTGTGAGATGCGACGGCAAACCGGACGTTGGATGGCTCTGGTCTTGTTTCTTGCTGCGGCTTGTGTTCCCGCAGCAGCGCAGCAGCCGCCCGCCACGGATCCTCCCGCCGGCCAGCCGAAGCCGCAATCGCAAGTGCCGAACCCGCCGTGGTGGCTGCGCATGCCCGATGCGCCTCCCGCGCCGCCGGCCCCTCCGCCGGAAGAAGTATTCGTGCCCGAAGGCACGGAGTTCAATGTAATCCTCGACACGCCGTTAAGCACACGCATGACCAAGAAGGGCGAGAGCGTGACCTTCCTTCTCGCCGAACCGGTGGATGTGGGCGAGGGCCTCGAGATCCCGCCCGACACGCGCATCACCGGCACGGTCACCGAAGCGAAGCGGCCGGGCATCTTCAGCCGCGCCGGCAAGCTGAAAGTGAAGATCGAGCAAATTGAATTGCCCGCCGGCGGCGACGCCGCAATCACCGCGCGGCTCGAGTCCGGCGACCCGGCCAACGTGCGCCTGAAGGCCGATAGCAGCCGCAGCGCTGATCTTTACTCGCTGGCCTCGTGGACGCTGCAAGGCACGCTGCTGGGCGCCAGCGTCAACGGCGGCAAAGGCGCCGCTTATGGCGCGGGCGCAGGGGCAGCCGCCGCGCTCATCATCATGATGTCGCGCCGCGGCCCCGACCTCTACCTCGAGCCCGGCATGCCGTTCGTGGTAATTCTTGACTCACCGGTCGAGCTGAGCGGCTGGGACGTGCAGCAATCCCAGGCTCAGTACCACGAGGCACAG
>JBOGNS010000290.1:0-5047 GCA_050747305.1 Candidatus Acidiferrales bacterium
GAAAGTGTCTTGCCAAGCATGAGCGGATCGAGGCTTGATGCTACGGCGGGATGCCGCCGAACGCAATACCGCGGACTGATGGCAGTGCCGACGGTTGAGGTAACTTGGTGAGGCGGAAAAAATGTGAAAGGGTGAAAAGGTGAAAGAGTTAAAGCGAGATTGTCGAGCTTCTTTAACTCTTTAACGCTTTAACCCTTTTACGTCCTGTTGTCACGAGGACTGAAGAGGCGCCAAGTGAATCGCTTGCTGGGCATACATGCCGTGAAAGAGGCACTGGAGGCGGGGCGTGCGCTGGAGCGCGTCGTGGTGGCGCGCGGCAAGGGCGGCGACCGCGTGCAGGAGATTGTGGAGTTGGCGCGCCGCCGCGGGGTGCCGGTACGCTTCGAGGAGCGCGCGCAGTTCGACCGGCTGGCAGGTAGCGGCCAGCATCAAGGCGTGGTCGCGCTCGCGGGCGCAAAGCGGGTGGCGACGCTCGAGGATTTGGTTGCGGCGACGGAGGGGAAAGCGTGGCGGCTGGTGGTGCTGCTCGATGGCGTAGAAGACCCGCACAATTTGGGCGCGGTGATTCGCTCGGCGCTGGCAGCGGGCGCCGATGGCGTGGTGATTCCGGAGCGGCGCGCGGCGGGGCTGACCGATGTGGTAGGGCGCGCCTCGGCCGGCGCGCTGGAGCACTTGGCGGTAGCACGCGTAGGCAACCTGGCGCGCGCGATGGAGCAATTGAAAGAGGCGGGCTACTGGCTGATTGGTCTCGATGAAGGCGCGGAACGGAGCTACACCGATGCGGATTTTACCGGTGCCGTGGGCATTGTAATGGGCGGCGAAGGCAAGGGCCTGCACGAGCTGACGCGCAAGCGCTGCGATTATTTGGTGTCGATACCGACGGTGGGGCCGGTGCGCTCACTCAATGTGAGCGTCGCCGCTGGCGTGGTGTTGTTTGAAGTTGTGCGCCAGCGGAGGGCGAAGAGTGGCCACAGATGAACACAGATCAACACCGATAAAGACGGAAAAGCAGGAAGCCCTCCGCTTGGCGTGCGGAAGCCAGCCGCACGATACTCTTTTCTACTTTCTGTTTATCTGAGTTTATCGGTGTTCATCTGTGGCCAACCTATTTGTCGTATTGGATGAGGGAGAAGATATCGATGCCGCGGAGGCGGGCTCGGCCGTGCAGGAAGCGCAGCTCGACGGCGAACGCGGCGCCGGCGACATTGCCGCCTAACTTCTTCACCAGCTCGACGGTGGCCGCAGCGGTGCCGCCGGTGGCCAGCAGGTCGTCGCAGATGAGCACGCGCTGGCCAGGGTCGATGGCGTCGCGGTGCATCTCGAGCGCATCGGAGCCGTATTCGAGCTGGTAGGTGACGCGCTCGGTCTGCCACGGCAGCTTCTTGGGCTTGCGCACGGGCACGAAGCCGGCGCGGAGGGAATAAGCGATGGCGGGGGCGAAAATGAAGCCGCGCGCCTCCATGCCCACCACCACGTCGATTTTGCTGCTGCGGTAGTGCTCGACGAATTTGTCGATGAGCGTGCGGAAGCCGTCGCGATCCTTGAGCAGCGTGGTGAGGTCGTAGAAGAGAATGCCGGTCTTGGGCCAGTCGGGCACTTCGCGGATCAGTTTTTTCAGTTCGTCCATTCCGGGGGCCTCCGTCCAATCACCGTCGCACAGTTGCAGCGCAGAGAGGATAGCAAATCTGAAATCCGAGAAAGAAAAGAACTGGCACGAGGGTGATCCGTGCGGGACTCGGCTCACCAATCGTGTTCGATGCCGAAAGTCTTTTCGTAACGAGAATCGAATGCGGCAGGCTCGTCGGCGACGCCGGTAACGCCGGCCCCGACAGGACCGCGGGCCAGTTCGACGCGCAGGGATCGCAACGGTTCCGGCGGGCCGATGGCGTAGACTTCCACCCGGCCGTCGCGCAGATTCTTAACGTAGCCGGCAACCCCGAGGCGCGCGGCAACTCGCTGGACAAAGAAGCGGTAGCCCACGCCCTGCACCACTCCCGAAACAAAAAAACGCCTGGCGTGCGTGGCGGCAGTCACGGCGAACCGGGCGATTCTAACAGACAAAACTCCACAGGACCGGCAGTTGCGGGAGGAGGGCCGCGCGTGCGCTGTTGGGGCGTGCGCTTAAAAAGAGCCAAAGTGCTGCAAATGATTTCACAAAGGTCCGAATGGCCGTCTCGAATCAACGGACGCCGCTTCGGCTTAATTCTTTTTTATCAATCATCTGGATGGTGTCTGCGACGCCGTGCGATTGGCCGTGCAATTGCGAGGTTAGGGTTTCTTTGGAGGGGAATACCCGATGCTTCGTATGCGAGTGGCTGTGGTTTTTGGGGTGCTGTTGTTGGCCGGCGCCGTCGCCGTGAGCGCCAATCCGATTGATCCCCAGATCATTATCCGCCAAGGTGGCGGGATTACCGGGACCATCAGGATGTTCACCAACAGCATCACGATCGACCCGGCCGCCCTCGCGGCCGACCCAACCGACCCGTTGGATTGCTTCACGACTACGATCAACGGTCTTCCCGGTTTCAGTTGCCTCTTCGTCAATCTCCAGCCCAGTCAGATGCCGTTCACGAACATGTTCATTACCTTTGGCGGATCCCAGCCGCCGCTCGTGTGTGGCACTAGCCCCAACCCCGGGGCGTCGAGCATCTTCAGCAATTGCGTCACCGGTGCGAACGCCGATTCCTTCTTTTTCTCCGGCGGCACCATCCCGTTCGATCAGGAATTCTGGATCGATTTTCTGGGGTTTCAGCCGGGAACCCAGTTCAACATCGTCGCCAATGTGCCTGAGCCGGGCACGCTGGCTTTGCTGGGCACCGGCTTAGGCGCGCTACTGCTCAAGCGGAGGCGTAAGGCAGCCTGACCTGACCTCGAACAAACTCTGTTTTTGCGAAGCGCGGCCGAAAGAGGCCGCGCTTTTTTTTGCGGCGCGGTCTGGGCGAGCGGCTTTACTTCTTGCTGAATTCGCGAATCAGCTCTTGAAACTCAGGGAGGGCGTGAAGGCTGCTGAGCTCGGGGTCGTTGGGCGCCAATTGCACCCCGTAATTGTTGCGGAAGGCCTCGCGTAACGAAGCAAATGCTCTTTCAGGACGACCCGCCTGAGCGTGAACCGTGGCTTCGATATAGATCAACCCGACATTCTTCTCATCCATGGTGCGGGCGCGTCGAATATAGTCCGTGGCCTGCACGGACTGCCCGATCTTCGAGTAATAAAGCGCCAAGCTGCCGAGGGTGGCGGTATTCCGCGGGTTCACTTGCAGGGCGTTGAAGGCCAATTCGATGGCCTTGTTGTACGCAGCGAGCGCCTTTTCGTTCAGGCCGGAGGCGCGGTACGCATCGCCCAGATTGCCCACCAGCAGTTCATCGTTGGGGCTTAGCTCGACCGCCTTCTCGAACATGGTCACGGATTCGTCGTAGCGCTTCATGAAGAAGTACGTGGTGCCGAGGTTGGAGTAAATGCTGGGATGCGGCTGTCGCTGCAAGGCCAGTTGCAGCGTGGCAATGGCTTCGTCGTTGCGGCCGAGGCCGGTGTAAACGGCGGCCATATTCTGGTAGCCGACGGGATTGTCCGGCTCCAGTTCAGTGACGCGACGAAAGGAAGCGAGAGCCCGCTCGTGATCGCCGAGCGTAAGATAGGCCTCGCCGAGCAGGTTGTGGTTGGCCCAAAAGTACGGGTTGATCTCGATCCCCTTGCGGAAGGCAAGAGCCGCATCATTGGGTTTGCCGTCGCGAAGGTAAGCGAGGCCGAGGCGGCGCTGTCCTTCGTCAGAGTTGGGCGAAAGCTTGAGCGCGCGGTTCAATTCGGTGACGGCCTGCGAGGTGCGCCCGGTGGCGCTATAGACGGTTCCCAGAGCAAAATGGACCTCGGCCAGGTTGTCGTTGAGATCGCGGGCTTGCTGGGCCGCTTGTAAGGCGCGCTCCGCCCAGATGTTGGTTTTTTTCTCCCGGTACATGGCCAGATTGGCGTCGGCCATTCCCGTGTAGGCCAGCGCGAAGCCCTTATCTTCGGCGAGCGCTTGTTGATAGAACACAATGGCCGACTCGATGTTCTTCACGTCCGGCTGGCCGCGCATGGCATTGCGTCCGCGAAGGTAGAGGTCGTAAGCCTCGATGTTGCCAGTGGGCTTGGCGGACGCGCGTTGCCGTTCCTCGGTGGTCAGATCCAAGCCCAGCGCCGTCACCATCCGGGAATAGATTTCATCCTCCAGCGTGAGCAAATCTTTCGGCACGCCGGTGAAGTCCTGCGACCAGAGGCGCTCGGCGGGCTCCCCGAGCGATTCCAGATTGACGATGATGCGGATTTGCTCGCCGGCGGCTTGCACCTGTCCGTGTACCAGCAGGCTCACGCCGAGGGTGCGCGCGATTCTATCCAGGGAGCCTTTACTCATGGCCTCCTCGGTGGCGGACGAAGAGGCGACGCGCACGTCGTTCAACTGAAAAAGTTTTGCGGAGAGCCCTTCCACCAATCCTTGCGCGATGTAACTGAGCTGCGATTCTTCACCGATCACGCGGAAGGGCAGCACGGCGAGATATTTCTGCCTGGCATCGGTGGGCGCAGTGGTTTGCGTGACGACCGCGGGCGCGCCAAAGATCCGATGGCGCACGGCGGGAATGGCAAGGGAAAGCAGCGCCAGCAGCACCAACCCGCCGATCGCCCAGAACCACGGCTTCTCGGCGGGGGCGGGCAGCACAATCTGCACACTGCGCGAGCGGGATTGCGCGCGCTCGGCGTTGAGGTCGCGGAGAATGTCTGCGGCGGACTGGTAGCGGCGCTCCGGATTGGTTTCCAGGCAGCGCATGACCACACCCACCAGATAGTCGGGCATCTCAGGGTTGAGCTCTTTCGGGTTCTTGGGCTTTTCCTTCACGCGCTGATACATCAGTTGCAGGGTGGTTTGCCCGGTGAACGGGACATCGCCGGTCGCCATTTCATAGACGAGGAGGCCGAGCGAGTAGAGGTCCGTGCGATGGTCGACCGGTTTGGCTTCCACCTGCTCGGGTGCCATGTAGCGGGGCGTGCCGAGATATTCGCCGGTGCGGGTCATGC
>JBOGNS010000291.1:0-1537 GCA_050747305.1 Candidatus Acidiferrales bacterium
GCATAGGATCGCTCTGAGCGATCCGCCCCGGTGTTTTTTTGCTACCATAGTTTTTCCTTTTTATTCGTGGTATTCGGGCGGCATTCTTACCCTCCGCCATTCTGAATTCAACACCGGCTTCCCACAAGCAAAAAGTTGAAATCTGGCCAGGCTCTCACTCGGACAAACGCACTCGCGCGTCAATCAACGAGACGCCCGCGCCCTCTTCGTGAACGATCACCGGATTCAAATCCACTTCGGCGATGCGCGGCGCGGCTTCGGCGAGCGCGCCGAGCGCGAGCAGCAGTCGTTCAACCGCCGCCACATCAGCCTTAGCCGACCCGCGAAAACCCTGTAACAAACGGTGGGCGCGCGTCTCCCGGATCATTGCGGCGGCGTCCGCGTCCGTCAATGGCAGCACGCGGAAGACCACGTCATCGAGCAATTCAACCAGCACCCCGCCGGAGCCGAAAGCGACCAGCGGCCCGAACACGGGATCGTGCGTGATTCCGGCGATCACTTCGACGCCGCGTGGCGCCATCGGCATAACGCTGGCTGCTGCGAGAGCGATGCCGTGAGACGACAGTCTCTGGGCGAGGCTCGTGTAGGCCGCCGCCGCCTTGTCCGGCTCGGTATTGAGCAACACGCCGCCGACATCGGATTTGTGCAGCACCGCTGGTTCCACGACTTTGATTGCCACGGGCCGGTCGAACGTGGCTGCCGCCGCCGCTGCCTCTTCGGGCGAACGTGCCAATCGAGGAGTTACAACATTGATGCCCGCGGCGCCAAGCAGTCGCGCCGCATCGCTTTGAGAAAGCCATCCAGCGTGGTTTTCCGCCAACACTTGATCGAGCGTGTCACGGTCAATGGCTATTGATGCGCGCTGGCCCGCGGGCGCGGCGCGCCACATCCCGTAGCGCGCCGCCGCATTCAAAGCCGCAACGGCGCTTTCGGGAAAGTTGTAGACCGGCACATTCCGGTCGCCGGCCGGGATGGTCACGAGTTTTGAATGCGCGTCAAGGAAGACAGCGGCGACGGTTTGCGACAAAGAGGCGCGATTGGCGAGCGCTTCGCTGACGGCTTTGGCGACTTCGGCTGATGGCGTGACGAGCGGTGGAATGAAGATGACGAGCAGCGAGTCCAGGCCCGGTTCATCCAGCAACGCTTCCAGGCACGCGCGGTACTCCGCCGGCCCTGCGCTGGCGATCATATCCACCGGGTTCGTGACTGATGCGGCGCGCGGCAATGCGGCGCGCAATCTCGCTTGCGTCGCCGGCTTGAGTTTCGGAACTTTCAATCCCGCCGCCTCGGCTGCGTCAACCGCCATAATCGCGGGCCCGCCAGCGTTGGTCAGAATGCCAACCCTGGCGCCCGCCGGGATCGGCTGAGTGGCGAGCAAGCGCGCGACGGCGAAGAATTCGGCGAGCGTGTCCACGCGAATGATGCCGGTTTGCGCAAACAGCGCATCGGCCGCCCGGTCGGAACTCGCCAACGCCGCCGTGTGGCTCGAAGCCGCGCGCGCGCCACCCGCCGTGCGGCCCGATTTCACCGCGACGAT
>JBOGNS010000292.1:0-4052 GCA_050747305.1 Candidatus Acidiferrales bacterium
TCCGGCAGCGTCCAAGCCCAGCAATTGCTCTTCCGTCACTCCACCGCCGGCGACCTCACCCCCTACATCGACGCCTACTTCGACACCACCACCGGCCCCAAATCCATCCCCGCCAGCTACCGCTTTATCGCCGCCGCCTTCGCTGCACTCGTCAACGCAGCCGGCCAACCGTCCGCCACGCATCAATCGGTCACAACCAATCAGATTCTATTTATCTCCGACGTGCCCGCCGAACTCGACGCCGCGCGTTCCGCCGGTCTCCTTACCGGCCTCTGCGTTCGCCCCGGCGCAATTCCCTCAGCCCAAACGCGTCATCCCGTGCTCCACGCGTTCGACGACGTGTTCATGTAGGTGGGCTGCGCTTCCACACGCACAACGCGCATCAGTGGAAAGCGACTGAGCTACTTGCCCGAATCCATATGCCAGCCGGGGTTGACCCAGTGGCCGTCGCGCAGCACGAAGACTTCGGTGGCGCGGCCGGAGCTGACGCTGCGCTCGCCTGTACTCGATTCGGTTTCGAACAAGTAGGTGGTGTAGATGATGGCAGTGTAGCCGTACATGCGAATCTCGGTCTTGGGAAATTCCAGCCGCACCAGTTTATTGCCGCCGGCGACAAATCCTTTTGAGCCGTCCAGAATCACAGCGCGGTCAGACCACGCCTCCTCGCCGGCGCCAATGGCGATGGTGTCGTCGGGCAGCATCTGCTCGAGGATTTTCACGTCGTTAGCGAACCACCCGCGCCATAGGGCTTCGCGCGCGGCCAGCAGGCGCTTCTGTTCCGCATGCGACAGCCGCACCGACTCCTGCATGTGAGCCGCCGCGCGCTCCGGGTGGAATGCGGTGTGCGATGCGGACTGAATCCAATCACCGCCGGCCTGTTTGGTGTAAATATCCATGATGATGAAAGTGGGCTGGTTGCCGCCGGGCAGGATCGCGTCGGCGACAAAATTCACCACGGCCACGTCGCCGTAGAAGAGCACATCGAATTCGCTGAGCACGAAGTCCACCGTGCCCGGCGGGCCGCTGAGGCCCGGCTCGATGAAACGCATGTACTCATCAATGCCGCGGATCACGGAGCGCGAGCCGATCAGCAAGCCGCGCCAATGCTCGGCGTGAGTGTCGCGCAGCTTGCCGCGGTCCTTTAGTTTGAATCCGTCGAAAATACTCATGATGTGCGCGCGGATGGCGTCGCGATCTTGCGGGCGTTGGTCGCCCGGCACCGGCGCGGGGACTTGCGCGGCGGCGCGGGCGGTGAATGCAACAAGCAGAATTGCGACGGCGGCGATTTTGCAAAGCATAGTGGTTGTCTCTCCTTGGTGAAGCATCGGGTTCCGGCTTGCAGCAGAATCCATAAAACGCACGAAGCTATGGAGCCAAGCTTGGATGTGCGCTCTTTCGCAATCAGCCGCCAAACCCGCACAGGCTGGAAAGCCTGTGCTACTCCGCGCGCAAAACCGCGAGCGGATCGCGTTGCGCGGCTCGCCGCGCGGGAAGCCAGCACGCGGCCAGCGCCACTAACGGCAGAATCATGGCAGCGGCGGCGTAGGTGGCCGGGTCGGCGGCGTTCACGCCAAAGAGCAGCGCGTCGAGGAATCGGCCAAGCATCACAGCGCCGGCGACGCCCAGTGCCAGTCCCGCCAGCGCCAGCCTCATCCCTTCACTCACAACTTGCCTTTGAATTTCGCCGGGATGCGCGCCAAGCGCCATGCGAATGCCGAATTCGCGGTTGCGCTGGTTCACCGTATAGGCCATCACGCCGTAGATGCCAATGGCCGCCAGCAGCAGCGCCAGCCCGCCGAACGCCGCGCCTAGCAGCATGGTGAAGCGCGAGGCGGCCATCGCGCGATCAAGATAGAAGGTCATCGGTCGCAGCTTGGCAATGGCCAGGTCCTTATCAATTTTCGCGATCTCGCCGCGCACTGCGCCGGCCAGCGCCGCCGGGTCGCCCGTCGTGCGCACGAGAAAGCTGATGTGCCAGCGCACGCTCTGCGAAAACGGGATGTAAATCTGCCCGCGCACCTGGCGCGTGAGCGCGTGATGCTGAATGTGGCGGATCAACCCCACCACTTCCGCTGTGCCGCGGACAAACTGGCCTTCCGTGAGGCGCTGGGTATCAATTCTCCTGCCGACGGCATCTTGGCCGGGCCACGCTTCTCGCGCCACTGTTTCGTCAATCACCACTACCGGCCGTTGCGCTTCTTCATCCACGGCATCAAAGAAGCGCCCGGCGACAAGTTGTGCGCCCGCCGTGCGAAAGTATTGTGGAGTAGCGGAGCGATGATCGGCCATCCGTTTGGCCTGCTGGTCATCCGCTTCTTCGGCGCGTGCATAGGTGCTGTACCAGTTGGGGTAATCATCCAGCGGCAGATGCGAAATGCCGCCGACGGACTCGACGCCGGGCAGTGCGCGCAGCGCTTCTTCCACCTGCCGTACCCGATTCCACCGCGGCGCATCGCCGTGATAGCGCCCCCAGGGCAAATCCATTTCGAAGGTCAGCAGGCCGCCGGCGCGGAAGCCTGGATCCACGTGCTGCACCGCGATGAAGGTGCGGATCAGGAGTCCGGCGCCGACCAGGAGCACGAATCCCAGCGCGACTTCGCTCACTACCAATGCGGCGCGTGAGCCGCGGCGCAGCGGCGGGGCTGAGCCGTGCCCTGTTGACTGGAGTGCCGCCAGCAGGTTCACGCGGCTGCCGCCGAACGCCGGCGCAATCCCAAAGAGCAATCCTGCGCCGAGCGTGACCGCTGCGGCAAACGCGAAGATACCCGCATCCATGGCCACCGTCGCCGCAGGCAGCAAGCCCGCAGGCGCCAGCGCAACCAAACGCGGCAGTGCGATCCACCCCACAACGACTCCCGCGGCGCCGCCCGCGGCCGCCAGCACCGCGCTCTCCATCAGCAACTGCCGAAAGATGCGCCCGCGCGATGCGCCCAGCGCGGCGCGCAAGGCCATCTCTTTTTGTCGCGCGCTGGAGCGCGCCAGCAGCAGATTGGCCACGTTCACACAAGCAATCAACAGCACCAGAGCGATGCCGGCAAGCAGCGCCAGCAGCGCCGGACGCGCCTCGCGCACGGCGTCGCCGTGCATCGGCACAATGCTGAGACCGAGGCCGCCACGCGCAAACGGCGTGAACTCGCTGCGCAACTGCGCGGCAATCGCTGACGCCTCTTCGTTGGCTTGCGCCACGGTCACGCCGGTGCGCAGCCGGCCCACAAACCGGAGATAGTAAGGCCCGCCCGCGGCGTAGATGTCATGGCCGAAGGGCAACCATGCCTCAATCTCGGCCGGCACCTGCGCATCGGGCGGAAAGGTCATGCGGAACTCGGGCCGCATCACTCCCACGACAACGGGGTTGGCGTCCTCCATGCGCACCACCCGGCCAATAATCTCCGGTCGCGCGCCGAAACGCCGGCGCCACAGCCCGTGGCTGAGCAGCACCACCGGAGGCTTGCCCTCGCCTTGGTCCTCAGGCAGCAGCGTGCGTCCCAGCAGCGGCTGCGCCCCGAGCAAAGGAAGAAAATTCCCGGTTACGTTGCCGACTTTGACTTGCTCCGGCTCGTCTTCGCCAAGGAAGGTGCCGTTGCTGGCCCAGATGCCGCCGATAGCCTCGAAGCTTTTGGCCCGCGCGCGGAGTTCCTTCAGCTCGAAGCCGGAGCCGGGCGCGCGGGTGACGCCGCGCTCGCGCAGTTCATTCCAGAGGATGACCAGGCGCGACGGATCGGCGTAAGGCAAGGGGTCGAGGAGCACGGCCTTCACCACGCTGAAGACCGCGCTGGTCCCGCCGATGCCCAGCGCCAGCGTCAGCACCGCCACCGCCGTGGCGCCCGGCGATTTGCGCATCATGCGCACCGCGTAGTGCGCGTCTTTGCGCCAGGAATCGCTGAAGCGGGCGGCGGGGAACACGTCGCGGATGTCTTCCTTTACGCTTTCCACGCTGCCGCATTCGACGCGCGACTGCCGCTCGGCGCGGCTGCGCTCCAAACCACGGCGTTCGAGCGCGTCGGCGCGATGCGCCACATACGAGCGCACCTCCTCATCGATTTGCTGCTCCA
>JBOGNS010000293.1:0-11190 GCA_050747305.1 Candidatus Acidiferrales bacterium
GTGCTACGACAGCGCTGCAATGACCACTCCTGCCGCCAACAAGAAGCCCGAAGCGCCGAGAAAAGCGGAGTTCGAGAAGTCGCTGGCGCGGCTGGAAGAAGTGGTGCGCCGGCTGGAGCAGGCCAACCTGACGCTCGACGAAGCCATGAGCCTCTTCGAGGAAGGCGTGCAGCTTTCACGCGATTGCCAGAAGCAGTTGGAAGACGCCGAGGGCCGCGTGGAGATTCTGCTGAAGAAGGCGGACGGGCGGCTGGTTGCCGCGCCATTCGAGCCGGAAAAGGAAGACGGCAAGTAGCTGCTCTCGTTCCCGCACGCGCCTGCGCGACCCGCTGATGAAGCCTCCTGAATTCTTCGAAGCCGACCGGCAAGAAATCGAAGCCGCGCTCGAACGCCTGCTGCCGCCGGAAGGCGCTGAGCCTCCTTCGATTCACGCCGCAATGCGTTACAGCGTTTTCGCGGGCGGAAAGCGGATACGGCCGATTCTCTGTCTGGAGGCGGCGAGGATCTTCGATCCGCGGCCGGCGGCGGCGGTGGTGGTTGGCTGCGCACTCGAGTTCATCCACACGTACTCCCTGATTCACGACGACCTGCCCGCGCTCGATAACGACGACCTGCGTCGCGGCAAGCCGACTTGTCATAAACAATTCGGCGAGGCGGCGGCGATTTTGGCCGGCGATGCCCTGCTGACGCTTGCGTTTCAGACGCTGGCGGAGGCGCCGGTGGAGCCGGCGCGGCGCGTGCAAATCTCCAGCGAAGTGGCGCGCGCGGCTGGCACGGTGGATGGCATGGTCGGCGGGCAGGTGGCGGACCTGGAGGCGGAAGGCAAGCCGCCGGACGCCCGCGCGCTCGAATACATCCATCGCTCCAAGACGGCGGCGCTGATTCGCGCGTCGGTGGTGAGCGGCGCGCTGGCTGGCGGCGCCGTGCCGGTGGATGTGGAGAGGATGCGTGAGTTCGGCGCGACGGCCGGGCTGGCATTTCAAATCGTGGACGACATCCTCGACGTGGAAGAGTCGTCTGCTGCGCTGGGCAAGACCGCAGGCAAGGATCAGGCGCAGAAAAAGCTGACGTATCCGGCGCTCTATGGCTTGGAAGGTTCGCACCAAATGGCCCGCGAGTTGGCGGGGCGCGCGCTGGGGATGCTGGAACCGTACGGCGCGCCTGCAACCCGGCTGCGACAGGTGGCAGAATTTCTCGTGACGCGAAGGGCCTAAGGGCTGTGCGGCCGTCCGACGCCTAAACCCACCCTTTGAGAAAGACGAAAATGCAGAATCCTCGCTTCGCTCGAATGACAGCGAGAATCATAAATTTTGACAAAAGTCCGACCTGCTAGTCTGCGACGATCACGGAAGCCGTAGCGCCGATAAAAGCATCCGCTTTGCCCGGCTTGACCCATACCGCCACCGTATACACGCCGGGCTTGCCCTTCCAGAACGATAGCGGCGTCTCGAACTGCCGTCCTGCGATGAAGACGGTTCCCACTGTGCCATCCATGTAGCGATGGCCTGGGGGAAGACGCGGGCGTTTCATGCGCTCCTCGTTCGGCAGGCCGTAGGAGTATGTTGTGCCGAGCTCGGCGCGGCTCATCGGCTTAGGCAGTGGCTCATAGAAAATCGCGATGCCGAGCAGTTTATCGGATGGCCGAAGCAGCTTTCCGCGCACGGTTAGACTGTCATTCAGTTTTGCGCGCAGCGGCAGCGGGTCCAATTGCGCGTAACGCCCGCCGAATACCACCACCATGCGCAGGCCGCTGCCGTTGTAGGCCACGCCCACGCCGACGTGGGTGTGCCGCGGATTGAGCACGCTGCGGCGATGGCCATGGTTGGGCGGCTGCTCGGCCATGAAGCCCTGATGCCCCTCCAGCAGGTAGTCCCACAACCTGTCTTCGCGGAAATGCGTGGTCCACATGGCGTGGACATTCTCGCTGGTGCTGTCGCGGATGCCTGCGGCGGAGTAGCGCAGGTAAGGTTTCCAGCCGTTGCGGTCCCAGTGGCTGGTGTAATCGCCGGCGAGCATCTCGCGGCAGTGCGCGTCGGCGGCCTTCGCCAGCTCGTCGGAATACTCCACCGGGCGCGCACCCGCAGCGCGCCGGTCGGAGTTGATCACTTCCAGCAGGCGTAGCCGCAGCTCACGAGGCGCGACGCGCAACTCCGATGTAGCGCCGGGCTTCAGCCCGGCACTTTCGCGCGCGGCTTGATCAGTACCGGCAGAGTATGGCCGGCACTCGAATCCCAACGCTCCGCACAGCGCCAGTAGCATCGCTAAAACTGCCCGCAGCAACCAGCCCTCCTTACTTCATCACTCGCGCTGCCGCATCCAGATCCGATACGCCCATCACGATCAGCGCCTGCGTGGAGCCGCGCGCCACACTGCCGTAAGCGTACTCGATATTGATGCCCTTCTCCGCCAGCTTGCGCGTCACGCGCCCCAGCGAGCCGGGGCGGTCGCCGATCTTCACCGTCAGCACATCTTCTTCCGCAAACTGCAAGCCCATCGCGGTGAACACACGCTTCGCCACTTCCGGCTGGCTTGGCACCATGCGCACCGCGGCAATCGGCCGTCCGGTTTCGGCGTGCAGCGCGTGGATGTTCACCGCCAGCCGCGCCAGTTCCGTACACAAGTGCGCCAGCATTCCCGGGCGATTCTCGAGCATCACCGTAAACTGCTTCGCGATGGGCATCTGTGTCTCCCGTCATTGAGCGAGCTTACCGCCGACAGCTCACAGTCAACAGTTAACAATCGACAGCCGACAGTATCGACTCGGCTCTTCCTGAGCGACAACGGTAAGCTGGCGACTGTAAGCTGTCGACTGTAAGCGAGTGTCGTGTCCCAGAAATACCTGAGCAAAGTCGCGAAGCCGGAGGCAGAAGCCTCCGGGCTGGGAAGCGCGGGTAAGTCTTTTTCTTCCCAGCCCCCAGGCTCCTGCCTGGGGGCTTCCTGTGTGGAGGAACAGTATTGAACGTATTTCTGGGACACGACACTAGCTGTAAGCTTCTTTGAATGGCCATAGATGCCAAGCTCGCGCGACGCACGATCATTGAGGGCGAATTCCGCGTGTTGCAGGCGATGTGCCAGGCCGCCGGTCGCGGCGCGGTGTGGGACTGCGCGACGGAGGCGCTGGCCGGCTATCGCTTTCGCGATCCGCTGCATCAACTTATCTTCGATGCGTTGCGCACGATTCCGCCTTCACCGCCCCGCGAGACTTGTGCCGCGCTGATCCAGAGGCTTACGCGCCAAGGTTTCCCCGATGTGGACGTCGAGCCGTTCTTTCACCGCCACGCCATGCCGCCGGAGCTGGCGCTCTCGCTCATCGAGCATCTGAAATTCACCGCGCGCCTCGATCTCACAGGCGATCGGCGCTAGCCGTCGCTGCGACGTGCTTGCTCAGCGCGCCGCTCCTCCACCCAGCGCAGGAAGCGCCACATTTCGCGCCGCTCGCGCCACAACAAGCGCGCGAACTCGCCGCCGTTTTTCACGTCGCCCTTTTTGCCGAAGTAAGTTTCCAGCCGCCAGCGCACGTACGGACTACGCCACGGGCTGAGCCGGTGGCCGGCGGTAATCTGCCAAACGTAGCAAATCGCTGCCATCATGCCTTTGCGCCGGCGGCTAGACCGTGCTCTGCAACTGTTTCGCGGCGCTGTCGAAGAATTGCTGGAGGATTTTCTTGGCCGCCGCCTCAATCATCCGCTGCCCGACGGCGGCAATTAATCCGCCTACCAGCGCCTCGCCCGCGTAGCGGACTTCCGTGTGCCCGCCTTTTTCCGCCAACTCCAGCCACCCTTCGCCCTTCATGAAGCCGGGCGCGCCCTTGCCTTCTACGCGCATGCGCAAAGATTTCAGGGGATGCTGTTCGCTCAATTCAATGGTGCCGGAATAGGCGCCCGAGAATGCCGCCAGCGCAAACTTGATGGCCACCTTGTAGCGATTTTCTCCCGCCGGCTCCAGCCGCTCGCACCCCGGGAGCAGCTTGGCTAGCCGCTCAGGATCATTGAACAAGTCCCACACTTGTTGCCGCGTACCGGGGAGCAGCTGCGCGCCTTGCAGCTTCACGTCATGCCCGCCCGTTGGCCTTGCGGGAGCCGGCCGCCCGCGCGATGGCGCCCTCGAGCGCGCGCCGTACAAAGACGGCGGCCATTTCTCTGCGATAGTCGCGCGAGGCATGAAGGTCAGAGAGCACGTCGACGCCCTTGGCTGCGCCGCGCACCGCTTCCGCCAGGAGCTTTTCACTGGGCTTCTGCCCGGCCAGAGCTTTTTCCACGGCAGATGCGCGATAGGCTTTGGCGGCCACGCCGGTGACGCCAATCACCGCGCGCTCGATGGCGCCATTCGCCGCCAGCGTGACGCGCGCCGCCGCGCCTACCAGCGCGTACCCCGACGCCGGCTGGTGCAGCTTGGCGTACGCCGCACCGCTTCGTGCGCCGTTTTTCGAGCCGGCCCCGTTTGCGATCGCCGGGACGCGCACTTCCGTGAGCATCTCGCCGGGCCGAAGCTGCGTCGTGAGCAGGTCCACGAAAAAGTCTGACGCCGCGATGGTGCGTTCGCCGGCCGTGCTGCTGGCGACAAGCTCCGCCTCCAGCGCGAGGATGGCTGCGGGATAGTCTGCCGCGGGATCGGCGTGCGCGAGGCTGCCGCCGATGGTGCCGCGGTTGCGCACCTGCACGTCGCCGATTTCCCCTGCCGTTTCCGAAAGCAGCGCGCACTTCGCAGCGAGCAGTGCCGAGCTTTCGATGGCCGCGTGGGTGGCCAGCGCGCCAACTGCGATGCTGCCATTGTGCTCGCGAATGTAATCGAGCTGCTTGATGCGCCCGATGTCCACCACATAGCGCGGCGCGGCCAGCCGCAGCTTCATCAGCGGCAGCAAGCTGTGCCCGCCGGCGAGCACCTTGGCTTCGTCGCCGTGCTGGTCGAGCAGCCGCAGCGCCTCGTCGAGGCTTCTTGGCACGTGATACTCGAACGCTGCCGGGATCATCGCGTCCTCTCAGTCTTGCGCGGGTGCTCGCGCTGGGCATTGCGAATCGCCTGCCACACGCGCTCGCGCTTGAACGGCATATCCAGATGCCGGATGCCGAAGGGTTCCAGCGCATCGACGACGGCATTGGCCACCGCCGGCGTGGCGCCGATGGTTCCCGCTTCGCCCACGCCCTTCACCCCCATGGGATTCACGTCGGTCGGCGTGACCGTGCGGTCGGTCTCGATGCGTGACAGGTCACCGGCGCGCGGGATCGCGTAGTCCATCAGTTCGCCGGTGATGAGCTGGCCCTGCTCGTCGTACACCACTTCTTCCAGCAGCGCCTGTCCGATGGAATGCGCGATGCCGCCGTGGACTTGGCCATCCACCAGCAGCGGGTTGATCACGTTGCCGCAGTCATCCACCGCGACGTAGCGCAGCAGCTTTACATCGCCTGTGTCGGGGAAAACTTCCACCACGCAGACGTGCGCGCCGAAGGGGTAAGTGAAGTTCGACGGCTCGAAAAAAGTGGTGGCGTCGAGGCCCGGCTCCATCCCGGGCGGCAGCGTCTTGGCCACGTAGGCGGCGCCGATGGCTTCGCCGAGCGGCAGGGATTTTCGCGACGCGCGCGAGCGAATCGTCTTGCCGGCAAACTCGAGCTTGGCCGCATCTTCACCGAGGATGTGTCCCGCGATGGCCGCCAGCTTGTCGCGCAGCTTCATCAGCGATTTGTAGACGGCAGTGCCGCCAACGGCGGTGGCGCGGCTGCCGAACGTGCCGATGCCGTAGGGCACCGAGGCGGTGTCGCCGTGGACGACGTGCACGTCGTCCGGCTCGACGCCGAGAATGTCCGCGCCGAGCTGCGCGAAGCTGGTTTCCTGCCCTTGCCCGTGCGGCGAAGCGCCGGTGAGGACCGTGACGCGCCCGGTGGGTTCGACGCGCACCGTGGCGCTCTCCCAGCCGCCCGCGGGCATGGCGCTGGAAGGGCCCATGGCGCAAATCTCCACGTAAGTGGAAAGCCCGATGCCGATGTAGCGGCCTTTCTTGCGCAGCGCGGCCTGCTCTTTGCGCAGCTTGTCGTAGCCGGACTTCTTCAGCGCCAGGTCGAGGCTCTTCTGGTAGTTCGCGCTGTCGTAGACCACGCCGGTGGGCGTGGCGTAAGGAAATTCCTTGGGCTGCGGAAAGTTTTTGCGCCGCACTTCGATGGGATCTTTCTTCAGCTCCGCCGCCACCAGGTTCATCATGCGCTCGATGAAGTACGTCGCTTCCGGTCGGCCCGCGCCGCGCACCGCGTCGGTGGGCATTTTGTTGGTGAGCACGCCGTCAATTTCCATGCGCACTGCGGGAATTTTGTAGCAGCCGCAGATCATCAGGCCGGTCATCGTGGGGATGAGCGGCGTGAGCAGTTGGTAGTACGCGCCGAGGTCGGCGAGCACGCGGCAACGCAAGCCCAGGATTGTGCCGTCGCGCTTCACCGCCAGCTCGATGTACGCGATTTCGTCGCGCCCGTGAATAGTATTCTGAAAGTTTTCGCGCCGCGATTCGATCCACTTCACCGGCCGGCCCACCTTCATCGCTAGGTGCGCCACCAGCGCTTCCTCTGCATACACGTTGAGCTTGCTGCCGAAGCCGCCGCCGACCTCCGGCGCAATCACGCGCACCGATGATTCGTCAAAGCTGAGCATGGCCGCGATTTGCGTGCGCAGCAGGTGCGGGATCTGTGTAGACGACCACACCGTCAGTTGCCGCTCACCCACGTTGAAGTCTGCCAGCACGCCGCGCGGCTCCATGGGCATGGGGAGCGTGCGATGGTTCACCAGGCGCTGCTTGACCACGCGGTCGGCCTGCTTGAAAGCCTTCTTGACGTCGCCGCCCTCCAGTTCCCAGTGATAGGCGCGGTTGGCGCCGAACTCCTCGTAGAGTAACGGCGAATTTTTCCCCAGCGCCTTCTCCATATCGACCACCGCAGGCAGCGGGTCGTATTCCACCTCCACCAACTCCGCGGCATCGCGCGCGGCGTACCGGTTGCTGGCTACGACCACGGCCACCGGCTCGCCCACCACGCGGACGCGATCCTTCGGCAGCACCGGACGAATCGCCGGTTTCATGTCCGGAATCTGCGCGGCGCAGGGTATAGGGGCGATCGCGCCATCCACATCGGCTGCCGTGAGCACCGCGACCACTCCCGGCGCGCTGGCGGCACGGCTGGTGTCGATCGAGCGTATCTTGGCGTGTCCGTAGGGGCTGCGCACAAACGCGGCATAGTGCATCTCCGCGAGCTTTACGTCATCCACATAGCGCGCCAGGCCCTGTATCAGCCGCGGGTCTTCCTTGCGCTTCATGGCCCTGCCGATGTATTTGATTTTGGCTGGTGCGGTCGCCGTCCCTGTCGCCATGTTCGCCCTCTGTGAAGCTCTGCGCTTCTCTGTGCCTCTGTGTTCGTCCTTGCTTTCTTGCCTCTTCCGGCTTATCGGCCTGTCCAACGCGCCGGCCACTGCTCACCGGCTTTTTCCCTTCATCTTTTTCGCCGCGTACTGAATCGAATCCACAATGTGCTGATACCCGGTGCACCGGCACAAATTGCCGGTAATCGCGCGGCGGATGGCTGCCTCATCCGGATTCGAGTTTTCGTTGAGCAATTGCACCGCGGTGAGAATCATCCCCGGCGTGCAATACCCGCACTGCAAGCCGTGCTTCTCCCAGAAACCTTCCTGCAACGGGTGCAGGCCCTTGCCGCTATTCCAGGTGCCGGCCAGTCCTTCGATGGTGGTGATGGAGGCGCCATCGGCCTGCGCGGCCAGCAGGGTACACGACTTCACCGCCTTGCCATCCAGCAGCACCGTACAGGCGCCGCACAGCGACGTTTCACAGCCAACGTGCGTGCCGGTCAGCCCCAGCACATCGCGGAGAAAATGCACCAGCAGCAGCCGCGGCTCGACACGCGCCTGCTGTGCTTTGCCGTTGACGTGAACCTGGATTTCCACGGGCATGACGCCCTCCGCGCGGCGCGCCCTGGCGGGCGCCCCAAGAAGTGAACCACTTTGAGAGATAAACTCGCCGGCTTGAACCCCTGCTCGCGTGCGCTGGGGATTTGAACGTTACTCCGCCAATTCGCAAAATTCAAGGCCGTTACTTCGCAGGCTTCGCAGGGAACAGCTTGCGAAGGATTCGCCCAGCACGAACTTTCGCACAGCATCACCGATCACTGAACACCGATCACCGTCCACTGATTCTGCGCACCCAGATGCGCGTGGTGGCGGGCTTGCCCAGATGAATCTCGTGCTGCGCCGCGCCATCCACGGCCAATGTCATCGTCTCGTCATACTCACGCCGGCGGATGCTGGCGCGCGCGCCGGGCTTCAGCCCGAGGCCGGCGACAAACTCCAGGAACTTCGGGTCTTTCTCATACACCCGCAGCACTTCCACCTGCTCACCCGGCCTTGCGTCAGACAGCGGTACCGCGCCACTCTTCTGGCGCAGCCTGGGCAGCCCGCCAAAGAGCGGCACGCCGTGCGGGCACGAACTATCCTTGCCGAATCGCTTCAGCAGCAGCGCTTCCACTTCCGGGGAGATCGCGTGCTCCAGCCGCTCGGCCTCTTCGTGCGCCTTCGACCACTCCAGCCCCAGCACTTCGGTGAGCAGCTTCTCTGCGAGGCGGTGGCGCAGCGAAAGGTGCTCGGCCACTTCGGTGCCTTTTGGGGTTAATTGAATAGCGCCGCCGCGCAACACGCGCAGGTAGCCGCCGCGCGTCATGCGCTTCAGCGCCGCGGTTACTGCGGGTGGCGTCACCTCCAATTCCTCCGCCAGCCGCGCGCTGATGGGCGCCTGCTCCTCCTGGACGATCTCCCAGATGGCCTTCAGGTAGTCTTCCTGCGAGACGCTGGTGGCTGCGCGACGCACTCCGCCCTCCAAAGCCGTCCATTATAGTCCAGAGTGGTGCGTGCCACCTTTTTACCGCAGATGAACGCAGATCAAGACCGATAAACGCAGATGCGGTGTTGAGGACCCTGGCGTGGCGTCTCCGCAAGAGGGCACCTCACAGGGGTGTTTCTTGGCGCGCTTGGTCGCGCGGAGACACGTTGGACCCGCAACAACTCATCTCGCGAAGAGAAAGCCGCTTTGCATCAGCGTTCATCTGCTTTGATCTGCGTTCATCTGCGTTTTTCTTTTGATGGATTGGCGGGCGAAGCGGGGCGGCGCAATTCTTCCGCGAGCTCCACGATGTGTTCTTCGATTTGCTCGCAGATGCGGCGGTAGGTGGCGAGGTCTTCGCCGTAAGGGTCGTCCACTTCCCAATCGATCACGCGCATTGGGGGCCCGAAGAGCGCCTTGCCGGGAATGCCGCTCATGTTGACGACCAGGGTCACGCCATCGAGCGGCGTCTCGCGCAAGCCCTTCGAATACTGCCCGTCTACATTGAGGCCGCGTTCTAGCAGGATGCGCCGTGTGGTGTCCACGATGCGCCCAAATGGCGATAGGCCGGCGCTTGACGGCTCGATCACATCGCTCGCCAGGTGACGCGCCAGCGCCTCCGCCATCTGGCTGCGGCAGGTGTTGCCCACGCATACGAAAAGCACTTTGGTTCGGGTGTTCACGATTTTTTATGAGGTTGAAACGTTCAAGGTCGAAAGGTTGAAGGTTCAATTTAACCTTCAACGTTTAACGTTCAACTGTCCGAGCCGCGCCGTTGCGCACCAGGAGCAAGAAGGCCTCATGGACTGACGTGTCCTGAGTCAATTCCGGGTGAAATGTTGCCGCGAGCACTTTGCCGTCCCGCACCAGCACCGGCTGGCCCTGATACTCGGCCAGCACCTCCACGCGTTTCCCGGTGCGCTCGATGACCGGCGCGCGGATGAACACCATCTCCAACGGCTGATCGCTTAGCTTCGATGGCGCTTGGGCTACGTGGCTCGACAACTGCCGCCCGTACGCGTTGCGCACCACCGCTACATCCGCCAAGCCGAGCGATTCCTGCGCCGGATTCTTCACTTCCTTCGCCAACAGGATTACGCCGGCGCAGGTGCCGAAGATCGCGCCGCCTTCCTTCGCAAATTTTTCAATCGCGCCGCGCAGCCCTTCCGCCTCGAGAAACTTCAGCATCGTGCTGCTCTCGCCGCCGGGCATGATCAGCCCATCGATTCCATCGAGATCCGCGGCGCGCAGCACGTAGCGATACTCCACGCCCAGCCGCTGCAGCACCTTGCCGTGTGCCTCGTAGTCGCCTTGCAGCGCGAGAATTCCAATCGTAGATTTGCGACGGTTCGTCACGCGTTTAGTTCGTTCGTGATAGGGACTGGGGACGAAGGTACTCGGGACTAGGAGCTCGTGAATGGCATCGACGGTTAAGTTCAAAGCGCGAGGCGCGCGATCCGTAGTACCGAGTCCCGAGTACCGAGTCCCTATCACCTCTTCCTTTTGCCTTTTTACTTTTTACTTTTGCCTTGCCCGCTACCATCCTCGCGTCTGCAGCAATTCCTTTTCCTCAAGCTGCCTCACATCAATACCCTTCATCGCATCGCCCAATTCTTCGGATGCTTCGAGCACTGCTTTGGCATCCTGATAGTGCGTGGTGGCTTTTACGATGGCGCGCGCGCGTGTGTCCGGATCGCTCGACTTGAAGATTCCCGAGCCCACGAAGACTGCTTCCGCGCCAAGCTGCCGCACCAGCGCCGCATCGGCGGGCGTTGCAATTCCACCGGCGGAGAAATTCGGCACCGGCAGCCGGCCGTTTTGCGCCACCCAGCGCACCAGCTCGACCGGCGAGCCGAGATTCTTCGCTTCGTGCATAAACTCTTCTTCACGCAGCGTGGTGAGCCGCTTCATCTCCCCGACAATTGCCCGCATGTGCCGCACCGCCTCGACGATGTTGCCTGAGCCGGCTTCGCCCTTGGTGCGAATCATCGCGGCGCCCTCCGCGATGCGTCGCAGCGCCTCGCCCAAATTGCGCGCGCCGCACACAAACGGCACACGAAAGCCGTGTTTCCACACGTGATTCTCCTCGTCGGCCGGAGTGAGCACTTCGCTCTCGTCGATGAAGTCCACCTCCAGTGCTTCCAGCACCTGCGCCTCGGTGAAGTGCCCGATGCGCACTTTGGCCATCACCGGGATATCCACAGTATCCATGATTTCGCGGATGATGCGCGGCGAGGCCATGCGCGCCACCCCGCCTTCCTTGCGGATGTCGGCCGGCACGCGCTCCAGCGCCATCACCGCGCACGCGCCGGCCTTCTCGGCAATTTCCG
>JBOGNS010000294.1:0-1558 GCA_050747305.1 Candidatus Acidiferrales bacterium
GGGAAGGCGATGGCTTTGGAGTTGGAGCGCAGCTTGAGGTCCTGATGACGCAGGCCGAACTGGTCGGCGACTTTCTTCTGAATCATCTCGATGGTGACTTTCTTTTCCTGGGTATCGATGATGTTGCGCAGCACCTGTTGCGCGGTGGCCAGCGTGACGGGGGCCTCGGTGAGCTGGGTGTAAGCGAACAGGCGGGTGAGCGCGCCTTCCAGCTCGCGCACGTTGGATTTGATGGAGCGCGCGATGAACTCGGCCACATCCGGCGGCAGCGCCGCGCCTTCGCGCTCGGCCTTGCGGTGCAGGATGGCGATTTTGGTTTCCAGGTCGGGCGGCTGAATATCGGCGATCAAGCCCCACTCGAAGCGCGAACGCAGCCGCTCCTCGAGTGACGAGATTTCCTTGGGCGGGCAGTCCGACGAGATCACGATCTGCTTGTGCTGGTCGTAAAGCGCGTTGAAGGTGTGGAAGAACTCTTCCTGCGTGCGCTCTTTGCCGGCGATGAACTGGATGTCGTCGACCAGCAGCACGTCCACGGTGCGGAAGCGGTCGCGGAAGGTGATCATGCGGTCGAAGCGCAGGGAGTTGATCACTTCATTGGTGAACTTTTCCGCGCTGACGTAAGTGAGCCGCGCCGCCGGGTTGCGCTTCTTGATGGCATGCCCGATGGCCTGCATCAGGTGCGTCTTGCCCATGCCCACGCCGCCGTAGAGATACAGCGGGTTGTAGGCTTTCGACGGCTGGTCGGCGACGGCGAGGCACGCGGCGTTGGCGAACTGGTTCGAGGCGCCGACGACGAAGGTGTCAAAGGTATAGCGCGGGTTGAGCTGGTGATCGACCGCGTCGAAGTCCAGCCTGGCCTGGGCCACGCTGGGCGGCGGAGGCGGCGCGGCCTCCGAGCAGACGAACTCGACGCGGGTATTGGGCAGCCCGGCGTCGTTCAGCGCGGCTTGCAGCAGCTCACCGTAGGTTTCCGTCAGCCGCTTGCGGAACAGGCGCGTCGGCACGCGCACCAGCAGCTTGCCGGAGTCGCCGCCTTCCTGCCGGGTGGGCCGGAACCAGGTCTGGAAGCTGTGCGGGTTCACCCGCCGCTCGACTTGCTGCAAAACTTTTTCCCAGGCCGACATGCGAAGCGCGCCCCTTTTTCAGAGGAAATCCTGTGGATATGTGCAAAAAACGAGGGAATGCCGGATGCAGCCGCCGCGCCGGCGATCCCGGTACATCAGTTTTCGAGGGTGTGAGCGCGGCCAGCTTCAGGCTGGAAGGGGCCGACTCAACAGACCCTTAGGAGTGCGAGCCAAAGCGTCTCAAGTGCCCCCGGAGACGCCGACCCCGATGCCCTCGGGGCGCGCCCCATGCCGAAGCTCACTCGCATAACGGGGCGAGGCGGGATTCTGCACAAATGCGGCGCGCAGAGCAAGAGAAAAATCGTACAGGCAAGACTGCAATTCACACATCGCGTCCACAGGATTTCCACACGCTACGGAATACGCGTTTGGCGCGATTTTGTTGGGTTTGCGCGGAACGGCGGCGCTGGTTGCCTCGGGTATCTACCCTAGAC
>JBOGNS010000295.1:0-6349 GCA_050747305.1 Candidatus Acidiferrales bacterium
GTCTTGGTGGGCGTGCAGCCGTAATTGATGCACGTGCCGCCCACGTGGCGCTTTTCGATCAGCGCGGTTTTCCATCCGGCGTTGGCCAGCGCGGTGGAAAGCGGGTTGCCCGCCTGCCCGGCGCCGATGATGACGGCCTTGTAGTGTTTCATTTCCGCCATGATTCCTCCGCCGGTGCGCGCTGGAGGCGGCGCACTCCTGCTTCCACTCTACCACCCCATAGATGCCGGGCCGCGGGCGCGGATTCGCCCAATTTGGCAGGGTGCTGGCTTGCTGAAGTGAAGCTGGTTGGACCGTCGCGCGGGAAGGGCGGTCGTGGGCTGCGTCGGGCCGCCGCCGCTGTACAATCTGCGCCGTGGACCGCGCCGCCCGCCGCACCCTCATCCTTGTCGCGACCGCCGAACTGCTCGGCACCTCGCTTTGGTTTTCCGGCACCGCCGCCATTCCGGAGTTGATTCGAGTTTGGCGCGCCGATTTGGCGCTGGGCGCGTGGCTCACCATGGCGGTGCAATTGGGCTTTGTCGCGGGCGCGCTCACCGTCGCTATCTTCAATTTGCCCGACATCTTCAAGCCGGCGCGCGTATTTGCGGTTTCCGCCGTGGGCGCTGCGGTGGTCAACGCGGGATTCGTTTGGGTGGCGCCGCACAGCATCGGCGGCGCGCTCGCGCTGCGCTTTCTGACCGGTGCGTTCATCGCCGGCTTGTATCCGGTGGGCATGAAGATCCTGAGCGGATGGTTCCGCGACGGACGCGGCACCGCGCTGGGCATTCTGGTGGGCGCGCTCACCGTAGGCAAGGCGGCGCCGTATGCGGTGGAAGGCGCAAGCGCGCTGCCGTGGCAAGCGGTTGCGTTGATCTGCTCTGGATTTGCGCTGGTGGCAGCGGTGCTCGTGGGTCGCGGCGTACACGACGGGCCGTACAGCGCGCCGCAGCCGCCACTCGACCTGCATCAGATTGGCGCGATCCTGCACAACCGCCCGCTGCGGCTGGCCAACTTCGGCTACTTCGGGCACATGTGGGAGCTGTACGCGATGTGGGGTTGGATCGCACTGATGCTGGGCGCATCGGCAGGGCATGGCGGCCGCGTGGTGGCGCTGGGCGCGTTTGCGGCGATTGCAAGCGGCGCCATCGGATGCGTGTGGGCCGGTCGCGTGGCGGATCGCGCCGTTGGTGTGCCGTCCGAGCACCACCGCACGGCGCGACGCGCGCGCGTCACCATCATTGCCATGGCCGTGAGCGGTGTCTGCTGCCTGCTGGCCGCGCTGGTGTTCGACCATTTCTGGCTGCTGCTGATTGTGTCGGTGGTCTGGGGCATTTCGATCGTCGCGGATTCCGCGCAGTTCTCCGCGATTGTCAGCGAAGTTTCTGACCGGCGTTACGTAGGCACGGCGCTGGCGCTGCAAACTGCGGTGGGTTTCCTGCTCACGGTTGTTTCCATTCGCGTGATTGGCGCGATCGGCGAGCACTACGGCTGGCCCTGGGCCGCAGCTGCAATGTCGGTTGGCCCGGCGCTGGGCATCGCGGCCATGCTGCGATTGCAATCGGCGGCCAATCAATCCTCGACAGCCACGCCAAAGCTCGGCTAACCTCAGTTCGCCACGAAATGGCTTCACGCGGAGCCATGACGATGAACGGTTGCTCTCGTTTTACATTGGCACTCGCATTTTTTATGTGTGGCGCGTTTGGATTCGCCGGCAGCGCGCTGGCGCAGCCTGCCCGCGTGGGTGAAGTGGCGCGCATGGTTCCCGACGTGTTCATCGAGCGGGAGCAGCAGAAGTCCGCGGCGCAGGTGAAGGCAGCAGTGCATTTGCAGGACACCGTGAGCACGGCGCGTTACGCGCGCGCGCGGCTGCGCATGGATGATGGTTCGGTGCTGAACGTGGGCGCCGAGTCGGCGTTGAAGATCATTGCGCACGATGCCGCAGCGGAACGCAGCGAACTGGATCTGGCGGCGGGCCGCATTCGCGCGCGCGTGGTGAAGCGTGTCGGATCCGGCGGCAGATTCGAAGTGCGCACGCCGACAGCCGTCGCCGGCGTTGTGGGGACCCACTTTGTGGTAAGCATCGCCGGCGACCATACGGAAGTGCTCTGCATCGATGGAGAAGTCACCGTGCGCAACGCGGACGCCACAGTGCAGGGAAGCGTCACACTGCGCGCGGGCCAGTTTACGCGCGTCTTCCCGCAGCGCGCGCCCGAGCCTGCAAGGCCAGCCACGTCGGAACAGCTTCGGCAAGCTGTCGAGGAAACCGACATCGCAGCAGGTCCCTTCGAGTGGTCGCGCGTGGAAGTGAGCTGGCCGCCCGCGGGCTGCGGCGAAAATGTGCAACTGAGTGTGCGCGCGTGGGTGAAGGAAACACGCGGCGAGCAGATCACCGAAGTGCCGCTGGAGTCGGACTTGATTTCGGGCACGCTGCTGCTGGCCGGTGAGCGCGTCGACGTGGAGGACGGCCGCGGCGTGCTCGCGGGAGCCGGCGGCAGCATGCCCGCGAGCATTCGCTTCACGCCGCGCCGCGCGCCTGCATCGGAAGTCGTGGTGAAAGGCTGGGATCCGCAAAAGCTGCCCGCGGGCCAAGGCTGGCGCTCGCCGCGCGCCGTGTTCACGGGAAGCGCGTTTTACGTGCTGGGCCCGCTGGGCCATGCCACGGCGCCGCAATTCGATTTCGACGGGCAGCCCGCGCAATTATTGTGGTCCGGCCCGTGCGGTGCAGGATTCCTGGCGCCGATGGGTGCGGGAGGCGAATACGAGGTGAGCATCTCGTCGCGCGGGCAGGTGCTCGCGCGCGGGAAGATGAACCTGATTCATGTGATTTACCGCACGCCTGTGCCGCCCACGGTGATGCGCGGCCAAACCTCTCACTTCGGCGTGGATCTCAATGGCTTGCTCAGTCTCGCTGCCGTAGCGCAGGGCCGCCCGGTGCTGACGGCGCGCATCATCAATACCACGCCGCAAATCATCGGCAACCTGAAGAGCAACACGAAAGGCGCGAAGGTCAGCGGCCAGTCCATTAACTACTCGGTGGGCACAAGCCAGATCGGCAATGGCGGCATGGCGCGGCTCGACGGCAGCGGGCGCGCGCACCAGAGCGGCACTTTTGTGCTCAACGTCAATCTCGATCTCGACGACGCGCTGGAAGAGCCACGCACGCCGATGATCGCGGCGTCAGGCAGGTAGCGAGTCCATGCCTAACCGCGCAGCGACGCGTACCCCGCAGCCCGTCCCCGCACGGCCGCTGTTCGGCTTCTGGCGGGAGCGCCGCGTCTCGCTGGCGATCAGCCTGGCGGTCACCTTCGCCGCGCTTTTCATTTATCAGGACGCTTTTCTCGGCGATAGCCCTGCGCCCGCTTTTGGATTCCTGCAGCGCATCGAACTGGCCACGCTCGATGCGCGATTCCGCGCGCGCGGCCGCCTGCCGGCGGATTCGCGCATCGTGATTGTGGAGATTGACCAGCGCTCGCAGCAGGAGCTGGGCCGCTGGCCGTTTCCGCGCTCGCACTTCGCCACGCTGCTCGATATCCTGCGCGAGGATGGCGCGCGCGTTGCGGCGTTCGATATCGTGTTTAGCCAGCCGGACCATGCCACTCAGCCGTTGCGCGAGTTGCGCGAAAGCCTGGCCGGTATCAACCCGAATCGGCAGGTCGCGGCCCGGCTCGCGGAGCTGGAAGCAAAGTACGATCACGACGAGCGCTTCGCTGTAGCCATCGAGCGCTTTGGCCGCGTGGTGCTGGGGCAATTTTTCCTGTTTACGCCCGCCGAAATACATGGAGTGAGCCCGGCAACCCAGGATGAAAGTGCCGAGCGCATTTGGGATTCCGCATTCGATCAAGTGGTGGCCACGCATTCCGAACAGGGTCACGGTCAAGCGGACTATCGCAACCTCGTCCAGTTTTACCGCGATGCTCAACTGCCGCCGGTGGGCGCGCAGGCCAACACGCCGCGGCTCACCGACGCGGTGCGCGGCCCGCAGAGTTCGTCCGGCTTCTTCAACACGGTGACCGAAGCGGACGGCGCGGTGCGCCGCACCGTTTTTGCGCTGCCCTACGGCCGCCATGCGGACGATGCGGATTGGGATTTCTATCCCTCGTTGGACGTCGAAACCGCACGCACCTTTTTGGGAGCCGCAGCGGAAGAGACGGCCCTCTATTTCGGCGAAACCGGGATCGATCGCATCGAGCTCGGCTCGCGACTCACACTGCGGCCCGATGAAATTGGACGGCAATGGATCAATTTCCGCGGGCCGGAGCGCACGTTCGAATACGTCTCTCTCGCCGATGTGGTGCACCGGCGTGTGCTAGCCGGGAAATTTCGCGACAAGATTGTGCTGGTCGGCGCGTCGGCCACCGGCATCGGCGATCTGGTGACCACACCATTTGGCTCGCTGACGTTTCCCGGCGTCGAAGTTCATGCCAATGTACTCGACAATATTCTGAACCAGCGATTCCTCGAGCGCGGCCCGCAGCAGATGGCCATAGATGTTGCGCTGATCCTTTTCTTCGGCCTTCCGCTCGGCATTTGGCTGGCGTGGGTTGCGCCGAAGTGGATGCCGGTAGCGCTGCTGCTGGCTGGGCCGCTGGTGGCGGGCATGCTGTACGCCTTCCAGCACGGCTGGTGGCTGAATTTCACCGGCCCGGCGGTGCTCACGTTGCTGCCCAACGTGATCCTCGTTGCGCTGTACCGCGTGCTGGTGGAAGAGCGCGAAAAACGCAGGGTGAGTGGCGCGTTTCGGCAGTACGTCAGCCCGGAAGTAATCCGCCGCGTGCTGCGCAATCCGGCGTTGGTGGAGCCGCGCAAGAGCGCCCTCACGGTGCTCTTCAGCGACATTCGCGCCTTCACGGAAATTGCGGAAACCATGGATCCACAGCAGCTCGCGGCACAGCTCAACGAATACTTTACCGAGATGACCGCCGCGGTCTTCCGCCATCAGGGCACCCTCGACAAGTATATCGGCGATGCGTTGATGGCTTTCTGGAATGCGCCGTTTGACATGCCGGCCCACGCCACCGCCTGTTGCCGCGCCGCGCTGGAGATGAGCGAGCGGCTCGACGCGCTGCACCGGAAATGGCGCGCGGCGGGGCGGCCGGCGTTCGAGATGGGCATCGGCGTGAACACCGGCGCTGCATCGGTCGGCAACATGGGGTCGGCGCTGCGCTATGGATACACCGCGCTGGGCGATGCAGTGAATCTGGCTTCGCGCGTCGAGGGACTGAATCGCGTGTATGGCACGCGCTTGCTGGTCACGCAGCACACGGTCAGTGCCTGTGCCGCATCGGCGAATGAAAACGGCGCCGGAGAATTTCTTTTTCGCGAACTGGATTTGATCCGCGTGAAAGGCAAGCAGCAACCGGTTGCCGTGTTCGAGTTAATGGGCTATCGCGGCGCAGCCGGCCGTCAATCCGAGCTCGCCGGGCGCTTTGCGGATGCGCGCACTCTCTATAGTCAGCGCAAATGGGAAAGCGCCGCCGCCGCTTTCGAACAGTTGGACGCAACGTTCGCTGACCGCGCGTCGCGCGTTCTCGCACAACACTGCCGGCGCTATTTGGCGCACGAACCGGCGAGCGATTGGGACGGCGTGTTTACCATGGAAACGAAATAGAAGCTCAAGAACTCGGAACGCAGAACGCAGAACGCAGAACGCAGAACTAACTCAGAACTCAGAACAAACAACCCCAGAGATCCCTCGCTTCGCTCGTGATGACATCCTGAAATCCTTCAACCTTTGAACCTTCAACCTTGAACCTTTCAACCTTGAATCTTTCAAACTTTTGACCTTCACCTCCAACCCCCGCCTCTGCACACGAAACTTTTTGCTTGACCATGCGTCTATCGCTTATATATGGTATCGCCACATATGGCTACCACAATGATCTTGGACCGGGAATTGAAGAAGGGCAGCACCGAGCTTCTGGTGCTGTCGCTGGTGGAAGACCGGCCGCGTCACGGCTATGAGATCGGCAAGTTGATCGAGCAGCGTTCCGGCGGCGTGGTGCAGTTCCACATCGCGTCGCTCTACCCCTTGCTTTACCGGCTGGAGAAACGCGGCTGGATTCACGGACGATGGGTGGAGCGTGCCGGGCAGCGGCGGCGTCGTTTCTACCGCATCACACCGGATGGGCGAAAAGTGCTGGCGGCGCAGCGCAACATGTGGCAGGAGTTTGTAGCGGCGATCAACCGCGTGGTAGGCATCAAGCCTGCGTAAGGGCGTCGTCGCAGCCGCGCAGCATTCAGGAAGAAGCGATGCGAGAGTGTAGCAAATTGGGATGCAGGAAGTCTCCTTCGATCCACCTCGGGAGGAGGCGCCGGGCGACTGCTCGCAGTTTGGGCACAGCAAACCCTGGTGCAGTTGCCCGGCGTT
>JBOGNS010000296.1:0-4061 GCA_050747305.1 Candidatus Acidiferrales bacterium
AGGAAATTATCAAAGGAGGTTTGACGCGACGTGATTTGGCCAAGCTGGGTTTGCTGGGCAGCAGCGGCTACCTTGTCGCCAAAGGAGGGCTGAGCGCATGGGCCAGCCCCGCCAGTCACGATGATTGCAACAACGGATGCGGCCTCGGGTGCAGCCCGCCGACAGATCCGTTCAAGGATCCATTGCCCATCCCCGACGAACTCCCCCAGCGACCGATTACCGATCCCGGTTTTGCGCACCTGCCTACGCCCGTGCCCAACCGCGCCATCAACCCCGCCACGAATATTCCGTTCGAGGGGCGCACGCAGACCCACCAGTTTCGCGACCGGTTTCTTCCGCAGGCGCCCAACCTGCTTCAACCGCAGCATCTGCGCATCACGCGCATGGCACCGAACAATAATTTCAAATTTAGCGAAGACGCAACCAACTTATCGCGCATCGGCCCGCAATTGATTTGGGGGTTCAATAAGGGTGGCGACAATTTCACGCTGGACCCGGCCCTGACGCCGGGGCCGACGGTTGTGGCTCGATACGGCACCCCAATCGTTATCCGGCGCTTCAATCAAATCACCGGCAGCAACGGCGGCTTCGGCGTGCCGGAAGTTTCCACGCACCTGCACAACTTTCACTCCGGCCCGGATAGTGACGGCGGTCCCTGCGACCCCACCACGGGCGGCGACACCACTGAGCCGCTCCAGCAAGGACGCTTCTTTTTTGGCGGACAGTATTACGATTATTTCCACACCATGGCGCGCGCGGGCTTTGATACCCTGCAGTACACTGCACCGATGGCGACATCCGCGAGACGCTCACCACGTTGTGGTATCACGACCACCGCGTGGATCACACTGCCGAGAACGTCTACAAAGGTTTGGCGGGATTTTTCTTTCTCTTCAATGATTTTGACACAGGGGATGAAAACACCGGCTTCCACCTGCCCAGCTTTCCGCAGTTCGATGTCCCGCTGATCCTGACCGACAAACTGTTCACGCCGGATGGCGAAATCTGCTTCGACACGTTCGACTTCGACGGCTTGGTGGGTGACAAGAACGTCGTCAACGGCCGTCTCCAGCCGTTCCACGTGGTGCAACGGCGGCGCTACCGCTTCCGCATTCTGGATGGCGGGCCGTCGCGCTTCTACCAGCTTTTCCTCGTCAACAAAGCTCAACCGAACACCAAGATCCCCTTCTGGGCCATCACCACCACGGATGGAAACTTCTTGCCGCGGCCAATCGAGATTAGCGGTCCCTCGTCGAAGTCGCCCAATGGATTGCTGCTTTCCGTAGCCGAACGCTGCGACGTGATTATCGACTTCAAGCGCATCTGGCAGATGTTCGGCAGTCCGTCGGGAACCTTGAAAATCCGCCTGGAAAACCGCCTGGTGCAGGACAACGGGCGCGGCCCGGAGAATGAGCTCGATAACCCTGGCAAGGACGCGAATGCGCTGGTGGAGTTCCAGATTGTCGGCCCGACGCCGCCGGTAGACATCAGCTTTGATCCTGCGCCCATTTCCTATCCCAATGTGCCGTGCTCGCCGAACGATTGTGTTTTCTCACCGATCTGCCTGCCACCACTGCCGGTGGATGACCCGAACGCCCCGCAGGAAGATCGCATCCGAATTACGCGAACGTTCGAATTCGACCGCGAAGATGGCCAATGGGTAATCAACGGCAGACTGGTGGATTGCTCCCAGTTTCGCTTCAGGGTGCAGCGAAATACTGCGGAACGATGGATCCTGCGCAACGGGCGGAGTTGGCAGCACCCCATTCACATCCACCTGGAAGAGTTCCGCATGATCCGGCGGGACGAGGATGACCACCGTAGCAGCGGGGGAGGCGGTCTGATCCAGTGCGGCAGCCTCGAATTTGGCCGCAAAGATGTTGCGCGCCTCGGGGAAGATGAAGAAATTGAACTCATCATGCGCTTCCGGGACTTTAGGGGCGGCTGGCCAATGCATTGCCACAACACCGTACACGAGGATCACGCCATGATGTTGTTGTGGGAGGTGGCGGACACCGGCGATAACAAGACGGAGCCCTAGAGGCGGAAGAAAGGCTTCGGCGCACACGTTGCAAAAGGAGGGACGATGTCGGACATTTCGCGTCGCGTATGGCTGGGTACGTTGGGCATGGCTCCGGTTGCGGGGGCCGTCGTCGCTTGGGCCGAATCAAGAAGATCGGGGACGGCTAGCGCTTCCGGTCCAAAGCTGTCGCCACGGGAACGCATCCAGAAGAAGAACCTCCCTAACCTGGGGCTGGTCACTCACGACGGTCGCAGGGTTCGCTTTTACGATGATCTGGTGAAAGACAAGAAAGTCGTGATCAACTTCATGTATGCGGAATGCGAGGGGATTTGCTCTCCGGTAACGGCGAATCTGGTGCAGGTGCAGAAGATGCTCGGCGATCGTGTGGGCCGGGAAATCTTTTTCTATTCGATCACCTTGAAGCCGGACGAGGACACGCCGGAGGATTTGCAGCACTACGCGCAGATGCATCGGGTTGGCCCAGGCTGGTTTTTCCTGACCGGGCAGCCTGCAGACATCGAGTTGCTGCGCCGGGCACTGGGCTTTGCCTTTTCAGACCCGGCCGAAGACGCGGACAAGTCCAATCACACTGGAATGATCCGCTACGGCATTGAAGCGGAAATGCGGTGGGGGGCTTGCCCGGGCATGGCAACGCCCGGCCACATTTTCCGTTCCATTGTCTGGGACTTGGACGCCCCCATACCGTCCAGGGCCGGCTAGTCATTGGGCGGGGATTGCGCCGAACCGGGCGGGACAGTCGAAGTGAGGAGAACGACGATGAAAAGCAACTTTCAGAAAGGCGTGTGGATTGTTCTTTCCGTAGCCCTGCTGGTGGCTCTCGCACCGGGTGTGATGCGTACCGCAGGCTCAGCGGGCGCCTTGGCCGAGGTTTCCTTGCGTGGTGACACCGGCGCGATGGCCTTCGCTGCCAGCGCGACGGAGCCGCCAGGCGGGGGGCCCGAGGCCATTGCGTTCGATGGGACTCACGTTTGGGTTGCCCGTCTGTTCAGCAACGCGGTCACGCGCCTTCAAGCACGCGACGGCAAGAATACCGGCACGTTCAAGGTAGGCGGTCGACCGGCGGCGCTCGTTTTCGACGCAAAGAACATGTGGGTTGCCAATCTGCTCGACAACACCGTGATGAAGCTCAGCGCTTCAGACGGCGCGATTCTGCTGACTGTCCGGGTGGGCAAAGGTCCGGGAGGTCTGCTCTTCGACGGAACGTACATCTGGGTGGCGAACCGCAAGGGCCGCTCCGTCACCAAGCTGCGTGCAGCCGACGGCGCGATCGCCGGCACATTCAATGTAGGCGCTCGGCCGCTGGGGCTCGCATTCGACGGCGCGAACGTTTGGGTAGCTAACAGCCAGGACGACACAGTCATGAAGCTGCGCCCGAGCGATGGCCTAATCCTCGGTACTTTTAAGGTTGGCCATGGCCCCACGGGGCTGGCCTACGACGGGCGGAGCATCTGGGTAACGAACTTCTTCAGCGGGACCGTAACACAGTTGCGCGCCAGCGACGGCGTCGTTTTGCGTAACGTGGCCGTGGGCGACGGCGCTTCAGGGATCACTTTTGACGGGAGTGCGCTTTGGGTCGCGAATGACGGAGTAAACAACGTTGTTGCAGTAAACCCCAAGACCGGCGCCGTGATTGCTAAGTTTGGCACGGGGCGCTCTCCATCAGCGGTGGTTTCGGACGGTGTCAACATCTGGGTCGCTAACCGGGGCAGCGATTCAGTTTCGACGAGCGCTGCTGTTAACAAGTAGCACCCACCGCTGGGCGATACACCTACCGCCATGGCCTCGCACGGGATGCCACCTGAGTAGTGCTGCGCAGGATTTATCGACTGCACCTTCGCGCGTACCGCATGCGGCGCAAAACGCGGCCATGCCAACGCCCACGGCAGTGGCACATTTGAGCCTGATTGCGATAAGCCTCCCATCAAGTAGTGGCTCATCCCTGCCGGTACAAAATTGGGCGCTTCGACTCATGGTGCAAACCCTTGCACATCGGGTAGCTTGCCTCCACTCCATCGCG
>JBOGNS010000297.1:0-16069 GCA_050747305.1 Candidatus Acidiferrales bacterium
GGCTTCGTCGAGCACAAACAGCGTGAAGTTCACTCGCTGCCGGATTTCAATCAATTGATTGTTGCGCAGCGCGCTTTCCGTTTGCAGTGCTTGCAGCCGCGCGGCCATGCGCGACGCCAGGTCATCCGCATTGCGCATGCCCGGCGGCTGGCCATCTGCGGCCGAGGGTTGAATGTTGTAGTTTTGCCAGAGCTGAAGTTCGTGCTCGATGGTTTCGGCTTCCAGCGCATTGTGATGCAGGTGTTGCGTGAAGCTTTCGGCCAGATTGATCTGATCGCGGTAGGCCAGATATACCAGCAGATAGGTAACGGCATCTCGGGTGCGCCCGTTATACAAGGCAAACGTCCGGTCCACTTCGTCGAGCATGTGGTCCAGGTTAGGTTGCTTCCATCGAAAGTTTTTTTCGATGAAACCGTGCGCCCATTTGACCAGCGCCGGATCGGCGTGGTCGAGCAATTTGATTCCATATTCAAGCGATGCAGCGGGCACAACCGCGGAGGTTTGATCAGGTTTCGCCTGCGCTGCCACTGCGCCGATGAGCAAAAAGGAAAGAAGAATCAGAAAGGACACTCGTACTGCGGGCATCGTTCCTCCTTATTGTGCAAGGTAACGGCCCTTTGATTCGCCGGCAATCCGGCAAAGCGCCGATTCTGCGCCCTGCGTTTCCGTATCACGGAAGCGACGTTTGGGTATCACGAAAGGAATAGCGCTGGATAAGCGCGGGGTTAGCCCTGAATTGTGATGGTGTACTGGCGCAAGATTGCACCGCCATTACTGGGCTGGGTTTGCGACGCGCGTAATTTGCGCAGAAACCGCCTTCCATTCGCTTCCGTTTCGGACGTAGACATCGATGTAGCGGCTCTTGCCGATGGAGCCGTCGCGGCGCGTGAACACGCCAGTGGCTTGCACTAATGTGGCGTCGCCGTAGATGCGCACGCGCACTTCGTCCAGTTTGTAGTCCGCAACGTCCGGGCCCTTCGCCGCGTCGCGCAGGAATTGCGGCTTGTCGAGGACGGCGCCGCTGGATTCGATGCAGAGGAAATCGTCGGCGAGGTGCTTCTGGTACCAGCCCACATCGGCCTTCAAGAACGCTTCAATATATTGGTCGTTGAGCTGGCGGAGCAGCTTTTCATCCTGTGTCATCGGCTCCTCCGAGCGTGAAAGTTTCGCTGCGACCGAGAAAATCACAAAGCCGCATGTCACCAGCAGAAGTATTCCTATGGTGGCCAATCGAATGGCTTTGATCATGTTCAGCTCCTCAACTTTTGGGTGGGTTGCTCACTCCCTCGCTGGCGACCGGCTGGCCTCGCCCATTCTGCGAAGCCCTTGCAGGGCCGCGCTGTCGAGCTGAACCACGACGGTGGCATAGCTTTCAATGCACGCGAGGATGGCTTCGCGCGGCCCCTTTCGCCATTCATCGCTTTCGTAAAATGCGTCCTCGCTGCGCTGGCGGTCCTCCACGCTGGGGAAGGCGCGCATCAAGTAATACGAGTCGCTGTCGTGAAGCGATGGACCGTATGCCACCACATCCACCTTCCAGCGGCGGAGCATGGGCAGCGCTTCGCGTTCAAACAGTTGATGGAAACGCTCGCGCGTCCCAGCCTTCAGGTTGTACGAACGAATCTCGACCACCCGGATCATTTCGGGGACGTCACGTTGCCCTCTGGAGGCCGTCCTCCGGTGATGCCCCTTCGACGAATGCCGCTTGGTGGCGACGGCCAGGCTGGGGCAGGCCACTGCGGCGGCCAACACTAACGTGAGGCTTTGAACGACCATTCGCTTGTGCATGCCGTCCCTCCATTGCCGTTGCTGCCTGTGCACGCGCGCTACGCTGCGGCCGCGGATGCAGGCCCTGCTCGTTCTCAGCCCCGCGCCAGAGCAGCATCGCGGCGTAGGCGCGCCACGGGCGCCAGGCCTGCGACCTTTTCTCAAGCTGCCATGGACTGGGCATCGAAGCGGCGCGCATCAGGCCGCGATCAGCAGAAGGAAACGCATCGGGTTCGCCGAATGCGCGCATCGCGACATATTGCGCGGTCCAATCGCCGATTCCCGGCAGCTCGCGAAATCGAGCCAGGAACGCGCCGGCGTCCACTGCTCCCGTGAAGGAAATATGGCCATCCAGCACTGCGCGTGCGAGCGCGCGAATGGATGCCGCCCGGACGGTCGGCAAGCCGAAATCGTCAAGGTCCGCTGACGCGAGAACCTTCGGCGTGGGAAACACGTGAGTCAAACCGCGGCGCGCGGCTACCGGCGCGCCGAACTCTTGCACCAGGCGGCCGGCCAAAGCCGTGGCGCGTTCCACCGTGACCTGTTGTCCGAGAACTGCGCGGACAGCAAGTTCAAAGCCGTCCCAGCAACCCGGCACGCGCAAGCCAGAGTGCAGGGCCAAATGCTTGGCCAAGAGGGAATCGGCGCCGAGGTGTGCGGCAATCTCGAAGGGATCGGCATTCAGGTCGAACATTCGGCGCATGCGATCGACGATCAGAAAAAGCCATCGCGCATCTTCGAAGTGAATGCGCACGGCGATCGCGTCGCGCGGCTGCTCCAGTGAAGCTTCGATGCAGCCAATCGATCCGTTCAAGGAAATCGTGCGGCGATAGCAGCCTTTCTCGACCACCTCGACGCCGGGGGTAGCGCGCGGTGCGAGAAACGCCAGCATCCCGTGCCAGTCCATCGGCGGACGAAAGCGCAAGCGAAACACGTACTCGTGCTCCGGTTGCACGCGGAGCCGAGGGGCCAGCTTCCGGATTTGAGTCGGGGTGCGACGATAGACCTTGCGGATGGCAGCGTTGAAGCGGCGAACACTTCCGAAGCCGGCGGCCAGTGCGAGATGTTTCATGGGCAGGGCTGTCTCGTCGATCAGCTTCTTGGCGAAGTGCAAGCGGCGCGTCTGCGTAACTGCGTTGGGAGAGGCGCCCAGGTGCTGCACGAACAGGCGGCGCAGGTGGCGGGCCCCGACACCCAAGCGGCCGGCAAGCGCGTCCACGCTGTCGTCCTCGAGGCGGCTTTCACTAATCAACCGCAGGGCGCGCGAAACCGTGGCAGAGGTGCCCATCCAGGCGGGCGTTCCCGGAGAGCACTCCGGACGGCAACGGAAGCAAGGGCGGAAACCGGCTTCCGCAGCGGCCGCGGCGGTTTCGAAGTAGCGCACATTTTTTTCCTTGGACGTAGGCGAGGGGCAAATCGGGCGGCAATAAACGCCGGTGGTCAGCACAGCGATGAAGATGCGTCCATCGAATCGAGGATCGCGGGTCCTCCGGGCTTGCGCGCACGTTCTCTGATCGAGCGGCATAATATGCGCTTTCAAGATAGCCGAAGTCCTACGGGAAAGCTGGACGTTTTCGGACGTGAATGTCGGATGCGCGGGTCAAAGTGTGAAGTTGCCGCATCAAAGGATGCGCAGGAACGAGTAAGCTGCATGGCGGCCGAAGCTTCCATCCATCGCCGACATCAGGCGGACCGCCGCAACTGTACCCGCCGGACTACGGCTATTCGCTTTGGGTTGTTTACGCGGTCTGGCTTCTGGTTGTGGTGCTGATGTATCCGCTGTGCTTATGGTTTGCAAGGCTGAAGGAACGCCGGACTGACTGGTGGCTCAGCTATCTATGATGAGGGGCTCGCGGGCACCCTCGGTGCTAGGTATTTCTTCGGCGTAATGTCGATTGTGACGTTCGCCGTTCGACCATGTAACGGAGGCAGACAGGTGAAATACATGTTGCTGATTTACTCCGACGAGAAGGCCTGGAGCGACGCCGAGCGGGAGCACTGCTACGAGGAGTCGGCGCAGCTCGCGCAGCAGCTCCACTCGGATGGCCAATATGTAGCGGCCAACCCCCTGCACTCCGCATCTGCCGCCACCAGCGTGCGGGTGCGCAATGGCAAACGCCTGGTGACCGACGGCCCCTTCGCGGAGACGCGCGAGCAACTCGGCGGCTACTTCCTGATCGATACAACGAACCTCGACGAGGCGGTCGGCATTGCCGAGCGCATCCCGGCGGCGCGCAAGGGCACCGTCGAAATCCGGCCGGTGATGGAGATTGGCGGCCTGCCCACGGATTGATGTCCGCGAGGAGCGGATTGAGTGAGAGGAGAAGATTCGATGTGTCCCGCATGCATGGCGAGTATGGCAACCGTAGCGCTCGCAGCGGCCGGCGCGACGTCTGCGGGCGGGGTGACAGCGTTCGTCGTGAGGAAGCTTCGTAGCAAGTCCGCGACCAAAGTCGCGGATGCAATCCAAACCGGAGGAAAGCAAGATGGAACCGACAATTGTTTCACGAAGTGAGTGGCTGGCTGCTCGCAAGGAGTTGCTCGCCAGGGAGAAGGAACTCACCCGTCAGCGCGACGCGCTAAACGCGGAGCGCCGGCGCCTACCGATGGTCAGGATCGAGAAGCCCTACGCGTTCGAGGGCCCGGAGGGCAAGGCGGGCTTGCTCGATCTGTTTGACCGGCGGCGCCAGCTCATCATCTACCACTTCATGTTCGACCCGAGCTGGGACGAGGGCTGCCCGAGTTGCTCGTTTCTGGTCGACAACATCGGGCACCTCGCGCATCTGCACGCCCGCGACACCTCTCTCGCCCTCGTTTCCCGTGCGCCGCTGGCCAAGATCGAGCCGTTCAGGAAGCGCATGGGCTGGACGGTCCCGTGGTACTCGTCGTTCGGCAGTGACTTCAACTACGACTTCCACGTCACGATGGACGAGGACGTCGCTCCCGTCGAGTACAACTACAGGGAAAAAGCAGAGCTCATGCAGAAGGGTGAGACCTATTTCACACAGGGCGAATCGCACGGCCTGAGCGTCTTCCTGCGCGATGGTGACAGGATTTTTCACACTTACTCGACGTATGCGCGCGGCGCCGATATGCTCGACGGCACGTACAACTACCTCGATCTGACACCGCTCGGCCGGCAGGAGGACTGGGAGGAGCCACCCGGCCGCAGCAACAGCCCATTCCTGGCGTGGGTCCGCCACCACGACCGTTATGGCAACGAGAACCAAGAGCGAGCGGCGGGAGTGTAACTGCACGCAGCACGTCGGCCGCTGTAGGCTGCGTCCCTGGCAACGGCTTCACAAATCTAACCTCGAGGCAACAACATGTGGAGGGGAAAACATGCAATCGGCTACGGAAGGTGCTGCGGTTTTGAATACTTCGAACTCGAAGAAGATGATCTGGGCCGGCCGCATCCTCAGCGGTCTGCCGGCGTTGTTTCTGCTGGCGGACAGCGTAGGGAAATTCGTAAAGCCGGCGGCGGTGGTGGAGGGAACGGTTGGGCTGGGATATCCCGAGAGCGTAATTCTCCCCCTCGGGATCGTGCTGCTTGTGTGCACTGTGCTTTACGTGATTCCCCGCACGTCCGTTCTTGGCGCGATTTTGCTGACGGGCTATCTCGGCGGCGCAATCGCCACCCACGTGCGCGTCGGCAACCCACTCTTCGCACATACCTTATTCCCGGTTTACTTCGCCGTGATGATCTGGGGAGGGCTGTACTTGCGCGACGACAGGCTACGCGCGCTCATTCCGTTGCGAAAATAAGCGGGGTGATGACGGTGAGTCTCCTCGTTAGGCGTCGCCAACTAATCACAGAACGCCTTTACTGCTTCTCGTTCACCTGATAATTGGATTCTGATTTCGACCTCGTACCTCAAGCGGTGCCCCATCTGTGTGTACGATCCAACTTAAATCAGGGACTGAATCTTTGCCCGACGAACCTCACAGCCGTACTCCCCCCTGTTGCGCGACCGAAGTGACGCGCCGCCCACTTCCACGCCCAGTGATTTGGCTGCTGGTTTGCTATAGTTTCGTCCGTTGGAATACACGATGAGTTGTATCCGCGTTTCACGAATCGGGTGGTTGGCAGCTCTTTACGTTTCTTTGACCGCTGTCCATAGTTTGGCTGGCCACACTCAGAAAACAGTGCAACTGGGCAACCGCGAAGCCACTTTGCAAGCTTCCATTGGTTTGGCGATGGCGGGGCGCTCGGGGACGGCGGTGGTAGTGGATGTGCAGTCAGGTCGCATCCTCGCGAGCTACCAACTAGAAATCGCGGCGCAGCGCTTGGTGTTGCCAGGGTCGGGCGTCAAGCCATTTACGTTGCGGGCGCTGCTCGCAGCAAAGGCGATCCGGCCGGAGACGCGCTTTGTTTGTCCGCTGAAACTCAATCTGGCGGGCCATGGCATGGATTGCAGTCATCCGCGCATGCCGCAGCCCATGGACGCCGCTTCCGCTTTGGCTCATTCCTGCAACAACTACTTCGCGCAGTTTGCCACGAGACTGGACGACGCCACGCTGGTTCGGGCCTTGGAGCAGGCTGGGCTAACATCTGCGACGGGTTTTGTGGCGCGCGAGACCATCGGGCGCGTGCAGGCGTCGCCTACTCCTGAACGCCATAGCTTGAAGGCACTGGGCGCAGCAGATCTGCAGGTCACCCCGTTGGGGCTGCTGAGCGCCTATCGGCGGCTCGCGCTGGCTCGCCGACAAGGGACCAGTGACGACGCGCTGCAACCGGTGTTCGCAGGTCTGGAAGCATCGGTCAACTTGGGAATGGCACACGCGGCCGGCGTTGAAGGAATGGCCGTGGCCGGTAAGACCGGGACGGTACGCGCGGCCGAGGGAAATTGGACACACGCGTGGTTCGCGGGATACGCGCCGGCAGAGCGGCCCGAGATGGCCGTGGTGATTTTCCTCGAACGTGGAACCGGCGCAGCGGATGCGTCGCCAATCGCACAGGGGATATTCGAAGCGTTCCACCGGCTGCGGGGCCAGCCATGAAGCGCTTGATCGCGCTGGCGTTTCTCCTTGCCACCGCGCTGCCCTTAAGCGCGCAGGCTCCGCCGGTTCGTGTGGGGCTCTTCTGGACGCAGCCACAGGAGCAGATGGAACTGCAGCCTGCGGAATCGGTTCTACGTCTGCGTCGATGTCCAACCTGCCCCTGGACCGAAATATCCGGACCCGTTCGCCTCTCCGCTGCGGACAACACGCTCCGTCTTGACGGCGCTGCCGTCGGCGCTGGCCCTTTGCAGGTCGAGGGGCCTCATCGCGTCACGGCAGGGGCAATGGCGGCTTTCACTTTAGCTGGCCCGACGCACATCCAGGCTCGCCAAGGGCGCCTGCGAATCGTCACGGGAATAGCGCTTGAGGATTACACCGCCCAGGTGCTGGCCGGTGAGAGCAGCAATTTCACTTCAATCGAATCCCTGAAAGCCATGGCGGTGGCCGTCCGGACATTTGCTGCGCGCAATCGCGGCCGCCATCAGGCAGAAGGCTTTGACTTGTGCGACACCACGCATTGCCAGGACTTGCGCCTGAGCTCCATCCCCGATCGCCTGCGCAATGCGGCTTCGGAGACCGAAGGCGAGCTGCTCTGGTATGAAGGCCGGCCGGCCGCGACCTTCTACCATCGCGATTGCGGAGGCCACACCGAAGCGGCGCACGAGGTCTGGCCGGGCGAGCGTTTCTCCTATCTGCGGGCGCAGGCGGATCCTCATTGCGCGAGCAGCAGCGCGCGGCGTGAGTGGCGCGCAAACATCCGCAAGACCGACCTGGCCGCTGCGCTCGCCAGCGAAGGCGTACAAGTGCCGCAGCCCCTTCAATCGGTGAGCGTCCGCAAGCGGACCGCATCCGGGCGGACAAGCGAGCTGATGCTCACAGGCGCCGGCAGCGTGCCCGCGCGGGCGGCTACAGTGCGGCTCGCGGTTGGACGCCAGCTTGGCTGGACGCTCCTTCGCAGCGATCTGTATGAAATCCGCGATGCCGGCGACAAAGTGAGCTTCCTGGGACGAGGTGCGGGCCACGGCGTCGGGCTGTGTCAGGCCGGGGCTGCGCGCATGGGCGAGGCCGGCCGGCGTTACCGCGAGATTCTGTCATTCTACTTCCCGGGCACGCGCGTTGGAGTGAGCGCGCAGGCAATTGCGTGGCGCGCCGCGGGGTCGCCCCGCATTGAACTGTTGACCACGCAGCCGCGCGAAGACGGCTCTGTGGTTGAGCTTGCGGAACGGTTGCTCAGCGAGGCGGAAGCGCGGTTCGGCAGCAAAGTTCGAATCCGACCCCAACTGCGCGTCTATCCCAGTGTAGAGGTCTATCGCGATGCTACAGGGCAACCTGGATGGATGGCGGCTTCTACGCGTGGCCGCCTAGTGCGCATGCAACCAGTAGAAGCGCTCCGCCGCCAAGGGGCGCTGGAGGAGACGCTGCGCCACGAGATGATGCACGTGGTCGTGGAAAACCATGCGCGCCGCGGTCTGCCGCTTTGGTTCCGTGAGGGGCTGGTTCTGCTCCTCTCCAACGGCTCGAGGAAAGACGAGGAACTTGTGGATGTGGACGAAGTCGAGCGAATGTTGAGAGCGCCTCGGGACCGTGCGGAATTGAATCGCGCCCAAGCGGCGGCGCGCGCACACGTCGCGGCTTTGGTGCAGCGGCACGGAGTTGCGCAGGTGATTCAGTGGGTGTCGCGCGGAATTCCTGCCGACGTACGTCCCTAGCGTTCGTCGACCTGCCGCTCACGGGCGTGCTGTGCGAGCAAAGCTAACACCGTGAGCCATGCCGCAAGTGTCAGCGCACATGCTGGCGTGAAGCGCAGCACCATGCTGGCGACTTCCTTCCAGAAACCGTCCATCTTAGGCACCCAGTTGACCAGCAGGGCAGGCAGCCAGACGCCGGCTGCCAACAGCAAGATCACAGTCAGCCAGTAGCGGAGACTCGTGACCGTCTGCCGCCACGCCTGGGTGCTGCGAAAGCCGGCGAACCCGCTGCGGGCAACCTCGCTTGCTACAGGCAGCCACAAGAAAATCCAAATCCAATCGAGCGATGTCTGCAGACGGAGCAGCCAGGCCGACACGTCCGGCGGGGCAATCGGGCGTTTGAAGTTGAGGGTCAGCCACGACGCGATGATAACTGCCCAGCCGCGCTCGTCTGCGAGATACAGCAACTCGCGGACTACCAGCAGCACCAACAGCCAGGCAAATAGCGCGGGCACGTGCCGCAGAGTCGTGCGAAATGCAGGCCAGATGGCTGTAGGCTCCTGGGTCATTGAGAACACGACAATCGTTCCGCTGTTCAGCCAAAAAAACGCGCCCACAAGAACAACCCCTGCGATGCCGGAGGCCGCGACTTGCCAAACCGCAGCCTCGGGAATCAGCAGCCACCCATATGCGGCAAAGCCCAGCGCCACATTGCCCGCGAACTGGACGAGCGCGAGCTTCTTCTGCCGCCCGACGCTGGCTATCGCCCGCGAGATGGAATGTGGGTCGTTCATCGGCTCCTCAATCGAAACTCATCGAACCACCAGCGTGCGCCCTTCGGTCGTTGCCAGAATATTGGGCTGATACATCGGCTGCACGCGCGCCGGGCTCACCTGGAAAGTTCCGCGATGCGTCACCTTGAGCAGGTAAAGAAACTGCTGCTGGCCCCGGTTGAAATACGTCTGGAAAAAGACAGCACGGTCATCGCGAAATTCGCGATGCGAGAACCAGAAGCCCCACCAAGTGGGGCGTCCTTGGATTTGATACAGGTCGTCGCGCGGAATGAACTCCGTGCCCGCAGGAATCGGATCTTCGATCATCAGGTAGCGCCACTGCCCGCCGGTGACCGTGAGGCGCACGGCCAGCACGTCGCCGGGCGCAACGTCACCCTCGAGCGGCACAATGCGATAAACGACGCGCTCGCCATCCTGCGCAGGCACCATGCGGAAGTACTCGCGCAGCAGGTTGAGCTGCACGGTCCCGGTGGCGCTGAGCTTTTCGTCCGTCGAGTAATAATCGCCGCGCGCTGACCAATAGAGCACGCCCGGCCCGTCTTTGCGGATGCGAATGTAGTTTGCGCCCGCAGACAGCTCTGAGGCGGAGAAGCGTAAGATGGGCGGGTCGAGCGCCGTGACATCGGCTGCCGTGAAGCGGCGGGAGAGCACTTGGCGGCCGTTGAGCTCCACAGCGAGGGAATAATCAGCCTTGAGTTCACCGCTGGCTTTCAAATAGTCGGTGATGCCGTAGATAACCATGGCCGTCTGCTTGGTGGAGTACCAGTAGTAGCCTTCGTTGCGATGGTTCAGCAGCCAGGCCGCGGCCTTGGGAAGCAGCGGGCTGGCCGGGCGGACGCGCGTCAGCAGTTTCATCGCGTACGCCGTGGCCTCCGGCGTTACGTCGCCGTAGAAATCCATCAGCGTGTCGCGGTCAGAAGGCCAATGGGCCTCGCTATCGGTCACTGTAGCTTGCGTTTCCAGTTGCGAAGCAAGCTCCTCGGCGCGGCGATCGCCATAGAGGTTGAATGCGAGCCCCAGCAGCGCGCGGCCGTAATGCGTCAAGTCGTTGCGGCGGGACCAGACAGCGTCGAGCACCTTTGGGTCACCGTGCTTGGCGAGAGCCAGTGCATAGGCCAAATAGGCACGCAGGTCAGGCAGCGCGCGCGACTCGCGGTCAAACGCTGCGCGCAGCCATTTGACGGCGTTGTCGAGACGGCGGCCATCAATGTCGTATCCGGCCTCCTTGGCCTGTGCCAGGCCGGCCACAACGTACGAGGTCATGAACGCTTCGCTTTCGTCGGTCGCCCACCAGCCCCAGCCGCCATCAGGGTGCTGCAATTGGTAGAGCCGCTCGAGCCCCTCGCGAATCTTCTTTTCCAAAACTGCGGGGTCCACGTTGGACTTCACGCCCAGTTCTTTCAGCGCACGGGAAACGACGATGTTGGGCAGGAAGCTGGACATCGTCTGTTCGGTGCAGCCGTAGGGGAAGGTTGTGAGGTAGTCGAGCGCGCCGATCAGCGCGCCGGCCAGTGACGGCGACACTGTGATTTCCAAACTCCGGGATTGGGGCTCAATCTTCTCGGCGAAGACAATTTGGGCTTCCGCAGATTGGGAAGCTCCAGAAAGCGACCCTGCCGCCGCAGCGGCGAGCTTGACGCCGAAAGGAACCACAGGAAGCGTCAATTCGACGGCGTCGGATTCTTCGTTCGTGAGGGCCTTGCCGAGCAGCGTGGCACTGCCGGGCGAGGGCGAGCGCAGCCGCCAGTCGGCTTGCGCTTCCCCGCGGCTGGGCACAGTGATGTCACGCGTCTGCCCCTCCACTAATTCCACCCCTTTGGCTTCCAGGGAGACACGGACGTTTTTCTCAGAGGCCAGATAGTTGTGAACGATGGAAGGAGAGACCACCTCGTCGCCCTGCCGGAAAAAGCGAGGCGTGGCTTGCCGCAGAATCAGATTCTTGCGCACGAGGGTGCGGTGAACCGCGCTGCCCACTTTCGTGTCGCTGGTGACGCCTCGCGTTGTGATGCGCCAAGTAGTCAGGGAATCGGGGAACGACAGTTGAGCCGTGGCCTGCCCGCGCGCGTCGGTGGTGAGGTCGGCGATCCAGTAGGCTGTGTCCGGGAATGCCTTGCGTATTCGCGGATCCACCAGCGCGGAGGGCTTCAGTTGCGCGAGACGCGCTCGTGAGCGCCCGCTAGCCCCGCCGCCATAGCCGCTCGCCAGCTCCATGGCACGCTTGCTGGAAGCGCCGCGGAAATAATAGGTCAGCGAGGTCTGCGTGTTGGTGCGATTGTGCTGGCGCCCGTAGAAGAACTGTAGGATGTCCGTAGTCGATTCGGGGCGGATGGCATAGATCGCCTCGTCCACCACGCCAAGACTGAACTCGCCGGCAATCGGGTTGCCTTTGTAGTCGCGCGCCCTCAGCGTAAGCGTGGCGGGCTCGCCGGGCTGATACTGCTCCTTCGATGTAACCTCTACCTGAATCTTGCGCTCGTTCGGCGGCACACGGATGAGCTTGGTTCCGGTGTAAAGCTTGTTTTCGCTCAAGAAGGCCACGCTGACGTAAACGTTTGGAGCGTACTCGCTCCGGATTGGAAGTTCGACGGTGAACGTGCTTTCCGTTGCCGCCACCACCTGCCGACTGTACAGCTGATTACCGTCCACGGTGACCAGCGCATGGATTCCGGGCTTGCCGGGAATCACCAGCACGCGCGCAGTGTCGCCTGGCCGGTAGGATTGCTTGTCGGGCACGATTCGTACCTGCTCAGCGGCGGTTCCATACCAGCTTGCGTCGCCCCCGGTGACCCACACATAAGCGCGGTCCTGCACCTCGCGGCCTTCCGGAGCAGTGGCGGTAGCCTGTGCATAGAAAGAACCAGCAGTGACCAAGGGAATCTCTACTTCCACTCTGCCCTGCGCGTCGGTGGCGGCCTGCGCGCTGAACGCCGCTGGTTGCTCGGCCTCCCGCCACCGCCAGGCGTGCAGGGATACGCGCACGCTGGTACTCACTGGCTTGCCGTCGTAGTCTCGCGCCGTGATGGTGAAGCGCGCTTTGTCACCAGGGCGATAGACATAGTTCTGTGGCTGCACTTGCAGTCCGAAACTGGCGTAGGTCGCCAGCACGGAGGAATGCCCGGTGATCTCGCGCCCGGCGGCGTCGGTCACACGGGCTTCGATGCGATAGCGCAGGTCGTTCTTCTTCTCAGAGACCCGCGTCGGGATGTGGATGGTGATGCGTCCTTCGGCGTCGAGGGTTCCGCTTTCTTCGAGTATTTGCTCGCCGCCGTAATCGTATTCTCCTTCCTGCTCAAATTCCTCCTCGTCTTCGTCCCGCGGATACAGCCAGAAGATCGAGCGATGTACCACCCAACTGACCTTCGCATTCGCCACCGGCTCGCCAAAGTAGTAGCGCGCTTCAAGTCGCGCGGTAATGACATTGCCCTGCAACACGCGGCGCACGTCGGGCAGCACGCGAACTTCATATTCAGGCTTGCGGTACTCCTCGACGTGGAACCCACTGTAGGAGCGCGCCTCGCCAGAGCGGACAACCAAGGAGTAGTAGCCGAGCCGCGCATTGGCAGGGACATCGAACGATCCTTGCACCGTACCCATCGCGGACACCGGCAGATCCTTGCGAAAGACACGGTTGCCCTCGGAATCCTGAATTTCTGCCTCGACCACGCGCCCGGCGGGCACGCCGTAGCGGCCTCCGGCTTGTGTGCGCAGGATGCCCTTGAATTGCACAGTATGTGTTGGCCTATAGACGGGCCGGTCGGTGTAGAGGTAGCCCATCCAGTAGCGATCGGGGTCGGTACCCAGATACCACGCGTAGGTGGCGCTGACGGCAAAATCGTCTCCGGATCGAGCCAGCACTAATGCGTCTTCGGGACGCTCTTCGTTCACTGCCGTATCGGCGAGTCCGCTAGAGTCGGTCGTTTGCTGGGCAACTTCCTTGCGATCCACCCAAAAGCGCACCGGCAGATTCGGGATAGGCGTCCCCGTGATGCGATGCTGCGCAAACGCTACCATGCGCCCCGGCGCGGTCTTCAGGATCAGCCCCAGTTCGCTGACAATCAGAATGGTGTAGGCGCGTTGGTCTTTGCTGACCGCCTCTACAAGAAACACGCCTTTGCCGGGCAAATCCACGGAAACCGACTGTGATTCCCAGGAATGTTTGGGCGGCTTGAAGCTCTGCTTCCAGGTGGAAACTAGCTGCTGTGGATTCAGCACCGGGACTTCCGCATACTGCGTGGCCACCGGAGCGCGGACCTGTTCGCCCTCACCTTCCATCCACTCGCGAATGCGTGCTCGCGACTCCGCGGTGAACTGGGCACGGAAAACTTCACGGATGCGTGTGCGCCAGCTTCGCTTCCAGCCATGGAAACGCTCCAGCCAGGTCTGTTCGCGGCGCAGCGGGCGCGCGGCCCCGCCGAACTCGTGCAAGTCGCCGAGCTTCCCGAAGAATGCCACCGGGTCGTTCACGCGATAGACGCGGAACTCCAGGGTGTTCAGGTTCTCCATCCATACTTCGACGCTGCCCTTTTCGCCCGGCAGGTAAGTCTGATTGCTGGAAAGGACGAAGTACGGCTGCGACTCTTCCTGTTGCGCCGTCGCCGGCAAAGCCAGCACGGCTAGCACGGCCAGGCCCAGCGTGCGTACCCCGCGCAAGTTCACTCTGCGCCTCCCAAAATGTTCCAACGGTACACGCCCAGAAAATTGTAGTTGCCGGGCACCGGGCGCCAACGCGGTTCGAGGTGTTGCAAGAGCTCTGCCAAATGGACGCGGCGCATTTCCCCCTTCGATTCTCCGCGCGGCCCCGTGTGGTACACGACCCACGGCCCGGGCTCCGCAGAAAAGTGGCTCTTGCCGAGAAACACCATGGCGTGGAACGGCATGTCCTGTTCCAACTGCCGGAAGAAGAGCAGGTCACCCGGCTCGGCTCGCTGGATGTCGCGCGAAACGAAGCTGCTGTTCAGCCGCTGTAGTGTCTGCGCATCGGCAAACTGTGCAAAGCTGCCGTTAGTGAGATCCCCGGCTTGGAAGTGGCCTTCCCGCACCCGGAACAGATTCGCGTCGAGCAGAGTGTAGGGATACCGATATTTCTGCACCGAGGGGCTGTGGGGCAACATCGGCAGTGCCAGTCGCCGGGCCCATTCGCCGTTGTGCTCACGCAGCGCTTCGCGATAGGCAAACCGCAGCAATGCAGCACAATCACTGATTTCCGCCGGCTCGCGCTCCCGTGGCAGGAAAGCGGGGGCCTCGGCCAAGAATGTGAACCAGGCTCGAAACGCTTGTTGGTCTGAAGGATCGAGCAGCAGAACGTCCGGCGTCCCATCGGCATCGAAGTCGGCCGTTTCAAGCGCCAACTCGGCTTGCGCTCGGTCCGCCGTGTAGCCGGGAGCCCGAGCCTCCAGTTCAATGCGGCCCGGCAGCACTCCGGCGTGAAGCCAAAACTCCGACCCGCGCCGTACGATCTGCGCTCGATTTGCGCCGCTCACGACGTCAACGGTCACGCCGCGCGGCGTCACCTCACGCCCGCCCACGCTGGACAATCGAATCCGCGCCGCGGAGCGCCCATCGGCTCGCAGGGCAGATCCTTCAATCTCGATTCGTAGCGCCGGCGTAGTTGAAGTGCGTTTCCATGCGGCCACACTGAGTATCCCGGCAAACACAATAAGAGGGAGGCAAATCCACAGCGTCATCTTTTTCGCGATCGCCATCTCGTTTGCGACTGCCAATCCTCACACAGAACGCACACATCCTCAACACAGTGGACTCTTCTCGAGTGGCTTTCCGCACAGCATCCGCCAAACGGCCGGTTCGGAAGTTACCGTTTCTGCACGGTCATGCTGGAAGATTTGGGCGAAAATGGTAGGCCCGTACGGACTCGAACCGTAGACCTCTACCGTGTCAAGGTAGCGCTCTAACCAACTGAGCTACGGGCCTGGCTAAAGTAGGCTCATTCTAGCACACTGCCTTCGAGCCGGGGCGCGCAGGCGCGCCGTACGCGGCAAGGGAGCGCCTGCGACGCGCTCGCCTCCGAGGCGTTTCTGTGTTGCGATTCGCGTTCGCTGTGACGGGTTGTCGCCGCTGTTGTGAGGATCGCCGCGCCGCAGCGCCGCAGCTTCGCTATCCGCGTCCAACGTGCCCTCCCAGCGTGCTGCGAGTATGCTCATCATAGCCCTGCGATGTATACGAATGAGCGGCGGAAAAAGACGCAAGCCGCTTGGCATTCACGAACGACTTGTTTGGCAGCCCAGACAGCCTACTTAGCACGGAAGTCGGCGGCGATGGTGGAGCGGACTTGCGCGGCAAGCGCGGCGGCGGAATCGGAATGCATGCCTGCGGTTGCCAGCGGCGGGTGAAAAATCAGCTCGACCTCGCCAGGGTTCAAGCGCCAGGAGTAAAACGGCAGCACGGCGTGCGTGCCGTTCAGCGTCACCGGCACTACCGGCGCTGCGGCTTTGATCGCCAACAGAAATGTCCCCGCCTTGAACTCGCCAATCTGTCCGTCGAGCGAGCGTCCGCCTTCCGGAAAAATGAAGACGGACGTGCCCTGCTTCACATGGCCTGCGGCTTCCAGCAGGCTGCGCGCGGCGCGCCGCGGGTTGTTGCGCGAGATCGGCATATGGCCGGAGCGCCGCAGGTGCCAGCCGAGAAACGGAATGTGAAAGAGCGACGCTTTGGCCATGATACGGAACTGCCGCGGGATGTAGCCGAAGGCGACGGGAATGTCCATGTAGCTGAGGTGGTTCGCGGCGAAGATGCATGGGCCGGCGGGGATGTGTTCGGCGCCGCGCACGCGGACGCGCACGCGCCCGAAGGAGAGCAGCATGC
>JBOGNS010000298.1:0-4575 GCA_050747305.1 Candidatus Acidiferrales bacterium
GAGCGGACGCGCATTGTCGAGCAGGGCGACTCGCTGCTCGTTTTTTACCGGCTCGCACTCGCGGCCTAGCCGACAGAGCAACCAGAGCGTAATGATGTACCGTGCGCGAATGGCGGCGGCTTTCGATTTGCTGCGGGCCGCGGAATCGGCGAGAATACTCGGTTTTGCCGGGACGCTGCGGGATGTCTGAGTGCCACGGCATCTCGCCGCGGTCACGCGCGGTGTGCGGATCAGCGAAGGATCATACGACGGACCAGGGTTCAGGAGATTCATTTGCGTATTTCAGTGATTGGCGCCGGTTACGTGGGTCTGGTGACCGGCGCGTGCCTCGCGGAAATCGGCCACACCGTGGTCTGCACCGACAACGATGAGGGAAAAATTCGCACGCTCAATGAAGGCAAGCTGCCGATCTATGAGTTGCATCTGGACGCGATCGTGGAGAAGGCGCGGCGCGATGGGCGCATCACGTTTTCCAGCGACGTGGCGCGCGCCGTACACGATGGCGAAGCCATTTTCATCTGCGTAGGCACGCCGCCGCTCGATAGCGGTGACGCCGACCTTTCCGCCATTGACCGCTGCGCGCGATTGATCGCCGGCGAAGCGAAAACATCGAAGCTGGTAATCGAAAAGAGCACGGTGCCGGTGCAAACCGGCCAGCAACTTAAGCGCCAGCTCGAAGTTTATGGCCGCACACCGGGTGTGAAATTCACCGTCGCCTCGAATCCCGAATTCCTGCGCGAAGGCACCGCGGTCGGCGATTTTTTGCATCCGGATCGCATCGTGGTTGGCGTGGACGACCCCGGCGCGGAAAAGCAACTGCGCGAGATTTACGCTCCGATCCTCGAGCAGAAGTTCAATTGTCCGGTGCATGACAAGAAGTGCCCGCCCGCGCCGCAGCCGCCGTTCGTGGTCACCACGATCAACAGCGCGGAGCTGATCAAGCACGCTTCGAATTCCTTTCTGGCGGTGAAGATTTCCTACGCCAACGCCATCGCCGAGCTTTGCGAGCGCATCGGCGCCAACGTGCAGGAAGTTACCCGCGCCATGGGCATGGACCCGCGCATCGGCCCCGCGTTCCTGAATGCCGGCCTCGGCTTCGGCGGCTTCTGCCTGCCCAAAGACATTCAAGCTTTCATCCGGCTGGCGGAAAAGGCCGGCGTGGATTTTGCCATGTTGAAAGAGGCGGAGCGGCTGAACAAAATGCGCATCGACAACTTTGTCGAAAAAATGCGCCGCTCGCTGTGGGTACTGAAGGACAAGCGCATCGGCGTGCTGGGACTGGCCTTCAAAGCGCACACCGACGACATTCGCTTTTCGCCGGCGATGGATGTGGCGAAGCGTCTGCTGGCCGAAGGCGCGCGCATCTGCGCCTACGACCCGGAAGCCATGGACCGCGCGCGCGCCGCCAAACTCGATGTGGAATTTGCGAAGGATGCCTACGAAGTAGCGAAAGGCGCCGATGCGGTGGCTATTCTCACGGAGTGGCCCGAATTTCGCCAGCTCGATTGGCAGCGCATCCACGACTCCCTGGCGCGTCCCCTGCTCCTCGACGGCCGCAACCTCCTCGACCCCGCCGCGATGAAGTCCATCGGCTTCGAATACCACTCCATCGGCCGGCCGGACTAGCGGCGCTGACTTCAGTTCAGAACTTTCCAGCCATCGCGGAAATCCTTCAACCAACTAGTGTAAGGTGAGATCATGGTGTGCCGGGTTAATCGACTTCGCGGAACAACGAAGAAATGAGGCGGGTCTCCTCTATTGTTAGACTGTACGACCATGATAAGCACCTCCGCCCATTCTCCGCGCGGAGGATTCACTTCTACAAAATCTGCGTTTTTTGAAAGCCTGCGCAACGAAAGAGCCAAGATCTCGATCGCCCTTCAGTAGACCCCAACGGTTCCTGTAAAGCAGCAACCGAGAATTTGAAACAGAGAGTGTTGTCCCGCACGTGATCCTATTTCGCGGGATCACATATACTTCCGAAACCTCGGTCTCTCCGTCGTCAAACACATAGAGGAGAAATTCAGCCGCCGCACCACTTTTGGGCGATCGGAGTGCAACGTAGTTGTGCTTCGCACCATCGCGCTGATTGTCTAGCCTGGTGGCGGAAAAAACCTGGCACCTTTTGCCTTCGACCAAAATTTGGTTCTGATTAAATTCTGGCCAGTGTCGCTTTTTCTTTAGCCTGACGAGTTCCACCTTGAGCCCGCTTTTGCTTGCCAAATTGAGAACGTCACGCATTTTCTTGCTCAGAATCTGCACTGGCTTTTCGTGCCGGACAGGAGAATTAGCCGCAAGTAGATGCCACGCCTCTCTGAACTGTGCAATCCAACCCTGATTCGGAGAACTGCCACTGTCCTTTGCAAGTCGCCACCGCGGAACTACGTAGAACACATGACGGTCGGCGGCCGGTTGAGCTTCGACGACATAGATCATAAAGTCCGGCCAGCTCGTTCTGGGTAGGTAGATGTTCTGGCAGACCGCAAACGGATAAGTCGAATTGCATGGCCGCCTCTTCGCGGCCACAACCTGGCAGCGCTTACTGTTGATTAGGAGGCAGCGTTTCGCAACAAATGGGTTTGCGTGAATGACGTGATCTAATTCAACCGAAAAGCCCAGCCTTTCAGCTTGCTTTATCACCTCGCTGACCCTAAGATGCACTCCGTCTCTTTGACTCGGCATCGCGGCAACTCTACACGCTTGCGGGGGTTTTTCGCGCCTCTTTTCTGAAGAACTCGAGGGTCATTCGCAGGCCCTCGTCGAGCGCCACCTTGGGCTCCCAGCCGAGCAGGCGTTTGGCTTTGGAGATGTCGGGGCAGCGTTGCTTTGGGTCGTCTTGCGGGAGCGGCTGGAAGATGATTTCGACGTTTGCGCCCATCAGCGCGCGCACTTTTTCTGCGAATTCGAGGATGGTGATTTCCTGCGGGTTGCCGATGTTGGTAGGCTCGTGCTCGTCGCTCATCATCAGGCGGTAGATGCCTTCGACCAGATCGCTGACATAGCAAAAGCTGCGCGTCTGCTTGCCGTCGCCGTACACCGTGATGGGTTGCCCGCTGAGCGCCTGGTGCACAAAGTTGGGCAGCGCGCGGCCGTCGTTCAATCGCATGCGCGGGCCGTAGGTGTTAAAGATGCGCACGATGCGCGTATCCACCCCGTGCGACCGGTGATACGCCATAGTCATGGCTTCGGCAAAGCGCTTGGCTTCGTCATACACGCCGCGCGGCCCGATGGGGTTCACGTGGCCCCAGTACGACTCGGGCTGCGGCGTCACCTGCGGGTCACCGTAGCATTCTGAAGTAGATGCCAGCAGATATTTGGCCCGCTTGGCCAGCGCCAGCCCCAGCGTATTGTGCGTGCCCAGCGCGCCTACCTTCAGCGTTTGAATCGGCAGCTTCAGGTAGTCCACCGGGCTTGCCGGCGACGCAAAGTGCAGCACGTAATCTACCGGCCCGGGCACTTCGATATAGCGCGTCACATCCTGCCGCACGGTGCGGAAGCGCGGGTTCGACATCAGGTGCGCGATGTTCGACTCCACGCCGGTGATCAGGCTGTCCATGCACAGCACGTCCCAGCCTTTTTCGATCAGGTAGTCGCACAGGTGCGACCCCAGGAACCCCGCGCCGCCAGTGATCACCGCTCGCATGCGCTCTCCGTAGGGGCGGCTTCACACCGCCCGCGCCGCCAAGTATAGCGCACGCCACTCGTGTGGCTCCGCATCGCTGTGGTTCTCCGTGCTCTCTGTGCTCCTCCGTGCCTCTGTGTTTGTCCTGGCGTTGTTTTGTCTTTGCCTTTCGCTCCCACTCCGCCGGTTGCACGGCCGGATACTTTCGCGGCGCTGGCGGAGCTTGTATCATCCTGCCAATGAAGCTCTGGCTGGCACGACAGAGCGAAGTCCCGGTCCGCGAGCAACTCGTCGCCCAGATCATTCTTTCGATTCTGAGTGACGAACTTCCCGCTGGCCGCCGTCTGCCGAGCACGCGCGAACTGGCGCGCCGCCTGAAGATTCACCCCAACACCGTCAGCGCTGCATACACCGCGCTGGAACGCGGTGGCTGGGCGGAAGCACGGCGCGGCAGCGGCGTTTACATCGGCAGCCGCAAGCGCGAGCAGGCGCTCCCGCCAGGCATTGCACTCGACCAACTCATCGCCAACTTCTTCCGCACAGCGCGGGAAAAGGGCGCCCCGCTCAAGCAGGTGCGCGCGCGCCTCCGCCACTGGCTTGCGCTCCAGCCGCCGGATCATTTTCTAGTGATCGAGCCGGACGAGGAATTGCGCGCCATCCTGGTGGCGGAGATCGCCGGAGCTTCGAGCTTCGCCGCCGTCGGCGCTGGTGCCGGCGCGTGCCGCCAGCCGGAACTGCTGGCCGGCGCAGTGCCGGTGGTGCTGGTGAGCAAGTTCGAGAGAATCCGCGCGCAGCTTCCTGCCGGAACCGAGTGCCTCGCGCTGCAAGTGCGATCCGTGCCCGCGTCGCTGGCGCAGTGGATGCCGATCCCGCCGGACGCGCTGATTGTGGTCGCCTCGCGCTGGCCCGATTTTCTGAAGTGGGCGCGCACCATGCTGCTGGCCGCCGGCGTG
>JBOGNS010000299.1:0-3336 GCA_050747305.1 Candidatus Acidiferrales bacterium
ATCTTGTAGTACTTGTCGGTGGCTTCTTCCGAGGGGCCGGAGATGATCAGCGGGGTGCGCGCTTCGTCAATCAGGATCGAGTCCACCTCGTCCACGATGCCGAACTGGTGGCCGCGCTGCACGCAATCGGCGAGATCGAACTTCATGTTGTCGCGCAAGTAGTCGAAGCCGAACTCGTTGTTGGTGCCGTAGGTGATGTCGGCGGCGTAGGCTTCGCGGCGCTGCTTGTCATCCAGATCGTGCACAATCACGCCGACGGTCAGCCCCAGCGCGCGGTAGATGGGTCCCATCCATTCCGCGTCGCGGCGCGCCAGGTAATCGTTGACGGTGACGATGTGCACGCCGAGGCCCGCCAGTGCGTTGAGCACCGCGGGGAGCGTGGCCACGAGCGTTTTGCCTTCGCCCGTCTTCATCTCAGCGATTTTGCCGTCGTGCAGCACGATGCCGCCGATAAGCTGCACGTCGAAGTGCCTCATGCCGACCTTGCGGCGGCCCGCTTCGCGCACTAGCGCAAAGGTAGGCGCAAGCGCCGGCGCGATGGCCTCCTGCAACTTGTCGCGGTATTCCTTCAGGCGCAGCTTGTACTCGGAGTCGGTCGAGGCACCGAGGTCTTCCGGCTCGCCGAGCCGCTGCTGCACTTCCGCTTTGAGAGCGACGATGCGGGCGGGGAATTCGGTGTCGTCAAGGCGCAGCATTTCCGGCTCGAGCGCATTGATCTGCGCCACCAGCGGCTGGATGCGCTTGATGTCGCGCTCATGCTTGGTGCCGATGAAGCGCGCAATCACGTTGTCAATAAATTTGTCAACCTGCATGAGGGCCTATAGTGCTTTCTCTGCGATGCTTGCAGACTGAGATGATTGTACATGGGATACGGATTACATGAAGCGAAGCGCAGATCAGCGGGGCGGGGGATTGGCCAGCAGGTTGGTGTTGTGCGCCGAAGCGACGAGCCAAAGCCCATTCTGCTTGACGACAACGAGCGACATCACGCCTGCACGCGGCGGTCGCGGCGCGCCGTCCGGGTTGGCGTCGCCGGACAGGCCCCAGGAAACGTGGGCCACAGACACGTCCGGCTTCAGGAAACGGACCTTCACCTGACCCAGGCGGAGAGTGCTGATCCTAAAGATAGTGGCATGCGTCCGAGCGTGCGCCTGCTCGATTTCCTGCCGCCCTTTCCACCATGTGCCGGCCACGTTCACGAAGTCGGCGTCTTCTGCAAACAAGGACGCCAGGGCGTTCATATCGTGCTGGTTCCAAGCAGCCTCAAAGCGCGCGGGAATCTGGCGAATGGCTTCCTCGTCCGACGGCTGTGCGCTGGCTGTGGCCCAGGCGGCACCGGCCAAGACAAGGGTTGAGGCAAGGAGCCGCGTCACTTTTACTTCCGCGTTGCCCATGGCTGTCGACATAGTATAACGGCTGGCGGGAATTTGTGCCAGCTACACCGGCGGGCTATGATGGCATTTTGCGTCTCAACCGCGCAGGAGGATGAATGGCATCGAGGCCGCAAGGGGAGTTTATCAAGCAGCCGATCGCGGGCGTGAAGAGCGTAGTGGCGGTGGCCAGCGGCAAGGGCGGCGTGGGCAAAACTACCGTCGCAGTGAACTTGGCGATTGCCCTGGCGCGGCAGGGCGCTCGCGTGGGCCTGATGGATGGCGACGTCTATGGTCCCAACGTGCCGATGATGCTGGGCACCTCCGAGCAGCCGCGCGCGCTCTCCGAGCGGCGCATCCTGCCGGTGGAAGCCTACGGCGTGAAGATGATCTCCATCGGGCTGCTGGCGCCGGGCGATAAGCCGATGATTTGGCGCGGGCCGATGTTGCACAGCGTGGTGCAGCAGTTCGTGCGGTCGGTGGAGTGGGGCGAACTTGATTACCTACTGATTGATTTGCCGCCGGGCACCGGCGACGTGCAGCTTTCGCTGGTGCAGACCGTGCCGCTCACCGGCGCGGTGGTGGTGACCACGCCGTCGCAGGTGGCGCTGGCCGACGTGCGTAAAGCCATCGAAATGTTTCGTCAGGTGGATGTGCCGGTGCTGGGCATTGTCGAGAACATGAGCTACTTCGCGTGCCCGCACTGCGCGGGGAAAATTGACGTCTTCGGCGAAGGCGAAGGGCGGCGCATGGCCGACATGTTTGGCGTGCCGCTGCTCGGCGAAATTCAGATCGACCCGCGCATCCGCATTGGCGGCGATACCGGCAAGCCCGTGGCGTCACACGGCGAGTCTGCACCCGGTGGCAAGAGCATTTTTGCCATCGCGCGCGGCGTCGCCGCCCGCGTGGAAGAGCTGGCCGCCGCCTCCGCAGGTCCCGTCGTTAGAATTGATTAGGATCTCGAGACAAAGAAGTCGCGGGGTCAAATAATGGAAGTCGAGAGGTCATGAGGCCCGGAGAGCCTCCTCGAACCTGGTTCTTGACCTCAGGTTTCCCTGATTTCCTGACCTCGCGTCATCCGCATGAAATTCACGCCCCCAAGCTCACTCGTGAATCCCCACTTGCGGTAAAGCGGCATCATCTCCGGCTTGCAGTAAAGCTCCCAATGCCGCACGGCTTGCAACTCAGGATGCGCGAGCAGCGCCTCCATCAGCTTGCGACCGAGGCCCGTGCCGCGATGCGCCGGCGCAACAATCACATCGAGCACCAGCGCCTTATAGACGCGATCGGTCAGCACGCGCGCAAACGCCACCAACTTGCCTGTCGGTTCCTCCGTAAAGCCAAACACAAAATCCGTATGCGCCAGCATCCGCCGCACATCCTCCGCCGTGCGCTTGTCCGTCCACCACTCGTTCGCGTAAAGCGCCATCAAATCGGCAAGTTGAATCTCGGCGGGCGAAGCAATGGCCTTCAGTTTCATGCTTAGGGTTAAAGAATGAAACCGGTCAAAAAGTTAGTGCGCGAAATTTGGATGGTGCAGCGGCTCCTGCCTCCATGCCAGCGCCAATTTGGCGGCCTTATGGAGTGCGGGGAGCGAAGCTGCCGCTTTGTTTTTTGGCATTCTACGAAATCACCCATCCATCGAAATCCCTGACTCAAGAATCCCGCAAACAGCAAGTCCCCCATTCCCGCTATGCTATTCTTGGCGGCTTGGCGCAGTACTTAACGGCGACCTTCAGGTCGCCACCGAGTTCGCGCGCAGGGGGCACTCCGAGGGCACGCATTTGCTTCGCAGCTATAAAGGGCGCAGGCCGCAGGTGGCGGCGTCGGCGTATGTGGATGCGCAGGCCACGGTGATTGGCGACGTGGCGATTGGCGAGCACTCCAGCGTGTGGCCCGCCGTGGTGATTCGCGGCGACGTGAACTGGATTCGCATCGGCGCGCGCACCAATGTGCAGGACGGCTC
>JBOGNS010000300.1:0-1643 GCA_050747305.1 Candidatus Acidiferrales bacterium
TGCCACGTCCGCCCGTGCGCGCGAAAGAGCGGACAGAACGCCCCGAACTGAAACCAGCGCACGTGCAATTCGCCCGTGTACTCTTTAGTCGGCACGAAACCGCCGATGTCCGTACCCCAGAATGGAATTCCCGTCAGCCCGGTGTTGACCGCGACCGGCACATGCGTCTTGAGCGTTTCCCAAGTTGTGTAGACATCGCCTGACCAGAGGAATGCGGCGTAACGCTGCATCCCTGCGTGGCCGTTGCGGTGGAGCGCGAAGACCCGCTCGTTCGGACGAAACTGCTGCGAGCCTTCAAAGTACATGCGAATGCGCGCCAGCCGCGATGGCGCATCCAGCCCGTCGCCTTGATCGGGCCACCACCCGTCAATGCCCGCGTCGTAGAGCGTCTTGTGCACGGGCCAGTAGCAACTAACCTGCCGCTCAGGCGGCCAGCGGTTGTCGGGCGTGCGTCCGCTCGGCAGCGGCGCGGCGGCGCAGGGATCGCTCGCTGCGCCCTTCAGCCGCCGCCCTTCGAGCACGGTGTGGAGCACGACTTTGAAGTGCTCGGCGTGCAGTTCGTCAATCATCTGCTTCGGATCGGGGAAATTCTTCGGATGCCAAGTGTACTCTCCGTTGCGCGTGTTCCAGCCGGAGGGAGTGAATTCCGTGCCCAGATAGATCAGCGCGTCGCACGGCAGCTTCTTCTCGCGGAAGGTACGCGCGACCCACCGGATTTCATCCGGCCCAGCCAGCGTGCGGTGCGATTGCAAATAGCCAAACGACCAGAGCGGAGGCAGCTCCGGCTTTCCGGTGAGCCGCGCGTATTCGGCCATCACTTGCGCGGGTTCGCGCGCGCCCACGACGAAGACATCCAACGGCAACGCCCCGATGGGACTGCCTTCCAACGCGCCGGCGACGCTGCTGGCCGGAGCGTCCACGCCTCTCGGAATCAGGCGGCCTTCCTTCCCGGTCAGATCAAAAGCTCCCAAGGGGTGATGGATGAACAGCGCCCAACCGCTTGTCCCAATCAGCCATTGAATGGGGACGCGCCCGCCGTGCGTGCGCAATTGATAGCCGCCTTGTCCGTTTCGATTGGTATAGGTCGCGCCGCGCCGGTCGAATTGCGGCCCGCCTTCGCCGAAGCCGAGCGCCGGTTTGTCATCCAGCAGAAAATTGAGCGCGCCGGTTTGCGGATCCGGGCGAAGCTGTTGAACCAAACGGCCATCTTTCGCTTCGACGCGAATGGTCAGCGGGTCGGGCGTGAGCTTCACCACCAGATTGCCGCAACGTACTTGCCGCGCGCGCGTCAGGGTCGTAAGCCGGGCGGCGGGCGGCGACCACGTTCGCTGCGCCAGTGAACCGTCGTGTGGCAGCGGCTGTGGCTGGCCGTTGACGATGGGCGTGATGCTCAAGCGCACAGTCTCTGCGCTGACGGATGAAACAGTGATCTCCACCGGCTGTCCGGCAACGCGAATCGCGGCATTTTGGGCAGCCAACGATGGCGCATCGAGCAATGCGACGACGCCTGCGGAACCAATGCTTTTCAGCGCCTCTCTACGGGATGGCTTTTCGTTCATAAGCATTCAGGTAAAAAGTTTGTGGCGCGATCCGGGTCATATGCCATATGCGATATTTCATATGAAATATCGCATATGGCATAT
>JBOGNS010000301.1:0-6706 GCA_050747305.1 Candidatus Acidiferrales bacterium
CACCGGCTTCGTATCGATGCCATGGTGGTGATCGGCGGCGACGGCACACTCAGCATCGCGCATGACTTCCATAAGATGGGAATGAAGGTGGTCGGTGTGCCGAAGACGATTGACAACGACCTTTCCGCCACCGAAGTTACGTTCGGCTTCGATACGGCCCTGCAATCCGCAACCGATGCGCTCGACCGCTTGCACACCACCGCCGAAAGCCACCATCGCGTGATGGTGCTCGAGCTGATGGGCCGTGACGCCGGCTGGATCGCATTGCACGCTGGGATAGCCGGCGGGGCGCACGTAATCCTGATTCCGGAGATTCCCTTCACCATCGGCCACATCTGCGAAAAAATTCACCAGCGCGAACTGCTGGGGAAGAAATTCAGCCTGATTGTCGTGGCCGAAGGTGTGACCCTGCCAGCTACCGACGTGGCCGGCAAGCCCATTCCGCCCGCCAAGCCGGGCCAGGTTGGCAACACGATTGCCTACTCGATACGCGAAGCCACAGGAAAGGAAGTGCGCGTCACGGTGCTCGGACACATCCAGCGCGGCGGCTCGCCCAGCCCCTTTGACCGCATCCTGGCCACGCGCTTCGGCGTAGCGGCGGCCGATTGCGTGGCGCGCGGTGAATTCGGGCGCATGGTCTGCCTGCGCTCCGGCGAAATCGTTTCCGTGCCGCTGGCGGAGGGAATTGGAGTGCTCAAGACTGTGGATCCAAAAAGCGGCATCGTGCGCGCGGCGCGCGGGGTGGGCATCAGCTTCGGTGATCAAGTCTGATGCGGAAAAGGTACCTGGCGCTCGGGGCGGTGGCAATTCTAGCGGCCGTTGCGCTGTGGGTGATGGGACGCGGCGGGCCGGCCGAATATGTTTACGTCCTGACACCCAAGGCCGCGCTGTGGAGCCGCATGGCGGTTGTGCGCGAGCCGCTAGTTACGCTGCGCTATGGTGAACAGCTTGGCGTGCTCGGACGGCGCGAAGATCACGTGCGCGTGCGCACCGAAGCTGGCGTCACCGGCTGGATTGATGCGCGCCACCTGATTTCGTCTGACACATGGCAACGCGCCACGGCCCTGCGCCAGCAAGCCGCGGCGATGCCGCTGCAATCCAGCGGCATCACCAAGGTGCGCACCAACGTGCGCCTCGAACCCGGGCGCGCGGGGGTTCCGATCTTCCAGTTCCTGCCGGACAGCCAGGTTGAAGTGTTGGCGCGCGAAGTCGTGGAGTGGGTTGCGCCTGTCCAGCCCCGCGCGCCCGCCGATGAAACTAACGCCGAGAATGCGCCAGCCCCGAAAAAGGAGGATTGGCTGCTCGTGCGCGGCATAGCTGACGACACACGGGAAGTTGCCGGCTGGGTGCTCGGCCGCTTTCTCGCGCCGGAGTATCCTCAAGCGTTGCACGATTACGCTGGGGTGAATCGATTCTTGGCTTGGTTCAAACTGTCCGAGCGGCAGAGCGAATTTGGCCCGCGGCCGACGTGGCTTGCGGCCGGGGTGAACGGCCCGGAGGGGCAGCCCTGCGACTTCACGCTGTTGCGCGTATACAACTGGAACGCGAGGCGTGCCAGGTACGAGACGGCGTATGTGGAAAGCAACCTATGTGGGCGGCTCCCGGTGCGCGTAAAGCCTGCTGCGAACGAAGAGCCGCGCAACGAGGCCAGCTTTACGTTTACTGCAACAGGCCGCCGGGGCAGCGAGGAAGTGCGCACCTACTTGATGCGGCAGAACATCGTGCGGCGCGTACGGCAGTAGAGGCGAAAACAGGCGGTTCGCAACAGGCGCTTGTCGCGCGTCGCGGCACTTGCGCGTCGCGTCGATCGTTGGCGCGGCCTCTACGACTTTTTTACATCCGTTTCCTCTTACGCTACACGGGCCACGACAGCCCAACGAGGCTCTGGATTGCCGGGCCAAAGCCCGTTATCATTCGCGGCGTGCGGCGAGCCGGCTCAGCCCCTCCTGTCCTTCCGCTCACATTCACGGTCCTGTTCATGATCCAGACCGCGGCCTGCGTCCGCACGCAGGAAGCGGCGCCGGCTCCGCCGCCGTCATTCGAATTGGTGGGCGTGTGGGGGCAGCCGGGCGAGGGCGCGGGCCAACTGAAACAGCCGGCAAGCATCGCCGTGGATCGGGACAGCTTGGTTTACGTTGCGGATGCGGGCAGCGGCTTCGTGCACAAGTTCGATTGGAACGGGCAGGCTTTGTTCGCTTTCGAGCATCCGCGCATGAAGCGCCCCACCGGCATTGCCGTGGATGATGGCGGCGCCATCTACGTCGCCGACTCCGAAGCCAATCGCGTCTTTGTGTTCTACCCGGACGGGCGGTTGCTGCGCGAAATGCGCGGCGGATCTGAGAAGCGCTTCCGGGGGCCGGCGGGAGTTGCGGTGGATAGCTTCGGGATCATTTACGTCGTGGAGTCCGAGGCCGACCGCGTGCAGAAGTTCGATGCGCGCGGTCGCTTTCTGAAGGCATGGGGCAAAGAGGGCAGCGCGCCGGGCGAGTTCAATTCTCCGGCGGACATCGTGGCGGCCGCCGATGGCTTCGTTTACGTGGCGGATGCAGGCAACCTTCGCGTTCAAAAGTTCACGCCGGACGGAGAGTTTGTGACCCAGTGGGGCATGGCGAGCGAAGTGTCCGATCCGATCGCCGGAGCAGGCGGCGGCATTGGCGCCTCCGAGCGCTTCTTGCTTCTGGCGGACGGCGTAAACCGGCGCGTGCAGGTTTGGGATTTCGATGGCACTCTGCGGCACACCGAAACGGTAGGCGAGCGGTTCCGCAACGCGATGGAAGCGCCGCGCGATGTCGCCGCAGGAAGGAAGGGCGAGCTGCTGGTGCTCGATCCTGCGAATGCGAAGGTGCTGCGCGTGAAGGTAAATTTCTAACTAAATGAGAATTTGGGACTACCTCACAGCCGACAGCTCACAGCCGACAGTTACAAACTGCTTGCGGCAACTGCAAGCTGTCGACTGTTCGCTGTCGACTGTAAGCTCCAAGCTCCAACCCACCTGAAACCTGACACCTGGAACCTGACACCTGACTGTGGTAAGTGTTAGCGCCGAAACCGGGAAGGGAACAATGGCGCTGCTGCTGGGCGAAGCCGACGTGCGCAAGCTGCTGACGATGCCGATGGCCATCGAGGCCGTGGAGGAGGGATTCCAGCGGCTTGCCGCTGGCACAGCGGTGTTGCACATGCGGCAGCATCTCAATCTGCCGGAGAAAACCTACCTGCATTACATGGCTGCGGCCGATCGCATCGGCGGTTACATGGGAATGAAGATTTACACCGTGGTTAGCGACGCGCTGCGCTTCGTGGTGCTGCTCTACAGCATCCGAACCGGGGAATTGCTGGCGATGATCGAAGCGAACTATCTCGGACAAATGCGGACGGGCGCGGCCAGCGGTGTGGCCACGAAATACATGGCGCGGGCTGACTCCACGACTGTCGGCGTGATTGGCACGGGCGGGCAGGCGCGCACGCAACTGGAAGCGATGACGCACGTGCGCGAAATCAAGCGCGTGCGCGCGTTCAGTCGCGACCCGGAACGCCGGTCGGCCTTCGCGCGCGAGATGATGCACGAATTGGGCGTGCCGGTGGAAGCGGTCGATTCGGCGGAAGCGGCCGTGCGCGATATGGACATCGTAATCACCGCGACCAGTTCGAGCCGCCCGGTGCTGATGGGAGCATGGCTCACGCCGGGCGCGCACATCAACGCCATTGGCGCGAATTTCCCGCAAAAGCGGGAGCTCGACGATGAAGCGGTGGCGCGCGCCGGGCTGATCGTGGCCGATTCACGTGAGCAATCCATGCTCGAGGCCGGTGATTTGATCCGCGCTCTCGGCGATGACGCCGCGCGCTGGTCGCTGGTGCGTGAGCTATCGGAAGTTGTGGCGGGCGGCGCAACCGGTCGCACCAACCCGCGGCAGATCACGCTGTTTAAGTCGAACGGTATCGCCATCGAAGATGTGATGACGGCGGCGCGCGTGTATGAAGCGGCTCGCGCTCGCAACTGCGGCAGGGAAGTAGGGATGTGGGAGTAGAGAGAAACGCAGAACGCAGAGCTTCCTCAGAAATCCACCTACCTGGGCGAGAGGGATTTGAGTTTGGACTTGGCGGCGCGCTGGACTTCGCGGAAGGGCGAGGCAGCCGCGCGTTCGAGCAGGGTGCGAGCCTTTTCTTCTTGGCCGAGGGTGGCGGAGATGTGGCCGAGGCGGAGAAGCACGTGGGCATGTAGCCGCGCAAACTTTGACGGCGGTGAAGCCCGCGACCCTCGCGCACACCCAGCGCGAGGCAGCGGCGACGAAGCAGATTCGATCGCGGTGAGCGCTTTGTCGTAGGTGACCGCGGCCTGCTGGTATTGCTTGGCATGCTCGTGCATCACGGCGGTTTGGAAATAGAGGCGAGAAGCATCCAGCCGGTGATAGCCCGGGGCGCCGGATTCGAACTTGCGCACAATTTCCTCATAGGCCTGTGCTGCGGCGGCTGGATTGCCGTCGCGCGCATAGCTGGCGGCGATTTCCATCGGGAAGAGGACACTTCGCGGATAGAAGCGGGCCAGGTGCTCCAGCATTTGGCGGCTGGCGGCGTGCTGCTTTTCGCGCGCGTAGACGTAGGCCAGTGTGACGAGCACGGACGGGACGATGCGCTTGCCATTCAGCATGGCGTCGTGCATCAGCTCAATGCCGTCGTGCTTCGATCCGGAGTGGCCAATCATGCGCAAGATCCAGCGAAATGCGGCGGGCACGCTGCCGATGGCGTACTGATAGGTGCCGATCACGAAGTTAGCGTCGTGATTGGCGGGATCGAGCGAGCGCACGCGCAGATGATGGTCCTTGGCTTTCGTGGCAGGAGCGAGGGCATCGAGCGGCTTGCGCCGCGCGTTGAGATGGAAGTTCGATTCCACCGCGTACGCCAGCCCCAGCGCATAGTGCGCCTCGGTATCGTCCGCATTGGCAGCCAGCCGCTTCTCGCAAAGTTCGCGCGCTCGCTTCAGCGCTGCCCACATCTCACGCTCGTACTGCGGGTCGGCCGGCGGAGGCTCGGGTATTAGGCCGTTCGATGCGCCGTACATCTGCGCATCCAGGCGGCCGGCGCTGCGCAGGTGCTGGAACATGCGCACATGCGCAAGCCCTACCCACCACTCGGCATTGTCGTGCTCGATTTCGAGGGCCGTGGCATATAGCCTCTGGGCCTCCTCGAATTCCAGGCTGTGGAAGTGTTCGAGGGCTTTGTCCGCGTAGAGCTCTGCCGCGACTTGCGCCGGGCGAGCGACTGACGCTCCATCGCATTCGAATGGAAGCGCAAACGTCACGAACGACAAGAAGCAGGCAAGCAGCAAAGAATCACGCAGGGACGCAGGAACTGCAGAGTGGAGTCGAGACAGATGCGGCGCAGGGGCGGCGCGGCATCTCTGTTTTGCAGGATCCGAGTCGAATGACGAGGTCAATCGCGGGAAAAGGCGAGAATCACAACCACCACGATGATGACCATCACGACGATCAGCACCGTGATCATGCGCGGGTTTGCCGCAGGCGTTTATCCAACGCGGCGTGGAGGCGCTGGCGCACATCATCCGGCAGAGGAGTGGGCTCCTGATTGCAATACAGGCTGATGGTCTTTCGGGTGGTATCCACCACCAGCCGGCAATCTTCACAGTGTTGCATGTGGCGTTCGACCTCGGCAACCACCTCGCGCGCGATGTCGCCGTCGAGATAATCGGAAAGCTCGCGGATCACGTCTTTACACTTCACGGGTGGACTCCGTACCGAAGAATCGGTTGAGGTGCTGCCGCAGCCGCAGCCGCGCGCGGAGCAGGCGAGATTTGACGGCCGGAATCGAAAGCCCCAGTAACTCCGCCGTCTCTTCGGTGGAAAGCTCTTCCACGTCGCGCAGCACAAACACCATGCGGAAGTCGGGCGGGAGCTTTTCGATGGCCTCGGAAAGAATTGCGTTGGTCTGGTTGCGCTCGTAACGCTGGTCGGGCGCAGGGCCCCAGTCTGCGATTTCGCGAGGCACGAAGTCCTCGCCGGTTTCGATGGGGTCGTCGAGCGAGACTTCCTTGCCGCGGCGCTTGCGCAGCTTCATCAACGCCTCGTTCACCGCGATGCGCACCAGCCAGGTGTAGAAGCGCGAGTCGCCCTGAAAGCTATCCAGGTGTGTGTAAGCTTTCAGGAAGGCTTCCTGCATCACGTCTTCGGCATCTTCGCGGTTGCGCGTGATGTTTTGCGCCAGCCGAAAAATCTTGTTCTCGTAGCGACTCACAAGTTCGCTGAAGCCCGCGCCATCGCCGGCCTTTGCGGCGGCCACCAGCGCGGCTTCGTCGTCGCGCACAATGCTGGAAGGCCTTTTGGATTGCGCAGGTTTCAAGCCGGCCTCAAACGGTGGGGATTCAGCCACGCCCATCAGCCTAGCACACTCCATCGCTCTGATTTACGGCTAGAGGTTTAGATGAGGGCTTGCCCCGGTGGGATTCGATAGGTTCCTTCGCCTACCCGGGTGCGCCCGTCTGTAAGATTTTCTGTTGAAAGTGAGGCGAAAAAGAAAGAGGGTGTCTCCGAAACTGACCCCTGGCTGGGTCTGCAAAGGAGACACCCGATGACATCATCCCTAGATGAGAGAGTATCACTGGAAAGCCTCATGAACCAGGGCTGGCAGCAGATGCAGCAGCAGGTGTTGCAGTTGATGAAACGAACCGTGGAGGGGCTGTTGGAGGGCGAACGCG
>JBOGNS010000302.1:0-3726 GCA_050747305.1 Candidatus Acidiferrales bacterium
CGGACCCGCGAGTCGCCTCCTTGATGCGGTCCGCCGCCTCGCGAAGCGCCGCCGCGCACAACTCGTTGCCGCCGCGCCGGTACAGCGCGCGAAATTCGTTCAAGCGGAGCATCAGCAGCGTGAACGACGTGCGCCGTCCCCGCGCGAATTCTTTCTTTAGCCATTCTTCGGCTGCGCGGCGGTTCACCAGCCCCGAGACTTCATCCACCGCCGCGGCGGCTTCCTCGGCGGCCGCGCTCTCCAGCACGGCGCCTGTTTCCGGGTGGGTCAGCGCCCGGTGCTCTTGCCGCAGCAGCCATTGCCGGTAGACCGAGTGGGACCCAAACAGCAGCAGCAGTGCCGCCAGTGCGGGCATGGCATGGCTCGGCTCGACGCGATACACGGGCTCGACGTGGTCACGGAAGGCGGGGAACGACAGCAGCACAAACGCGACGATCCCCAGCGCTGCTACGCCGCACTCCGACACCCACAGCCAGAACTGGCTGCGTTCCACTTGCTTCAGCCGCGCCGCCCTTTCATCGGGGTGCACGTACTGCCGTCGCACCGGCATCGAGAGACGCATTGGAAAAGAGACACGCACACGTGGCGGTAGAATGCGCCTTCCTGCAGTGCAAGCCAACTGCCCGGAGGTCGAGTTCCGGGACAGATGACTCCTGTCCTTCCGTACCACGCGCCGCGCAGAGAGATGAATGGAAGCAGAAGGCTCTTTTGAAATGGGGAGGCGGTCGCAGGCTGCCTACGGTTTCGCGAGCGGATGACGCCACCGCAAGCCCGGAAAACGCGCATAATCGCGGTCGGCGGTAATCCATTCCGCGCCATTTTCGATCGCTAGGGCTGCGAAATAGGCATCGCTCACCAGACTGCCGCGAATATCGGCAGCGCGACAAAGGTTCGTGAAAATGCCCCAGTGCAGCGGTCCGGGTGACACCTGAAAAATCGCCGCGTCTTCGCGGAGCGATTCCACGTACCTCAATGCGAGATCCAGTGGGGTTGGCTGCCGGTAGATCCTGCTGTGACTCACAATGCGAACCACCGCTGCCAGCACCAAATCACTGAGCCCGATTCTTTCCTCGGATTGCAGCGTGCTCTCGAGCCAAGCGCGGTAGGCGTGGTGGTTTTCAGCATCCGCCCGGTGAGCAAAAACCAGGACGTTAACGTCTATGAGCAGCATCGTACGCGTCCATCAGGTCGAGCAAGGCAGCGGTGTTATTTAGATCGACGCCAGGTAGCACTCCCTCCTTGCCCGGCGGCGGAGTGAAGGTTGGCAACGAACGCGCTTTTCGCTTCCTGCCCGGCCGGCGTGCGAATAGGGCTGACCGTAAGGCGTCGGCGATGATCTCCGTCAATGTGGTGCCCCGGTCCGCAGCCAACTTCTTGGCTTGGACCAGCAACCCATCCGGCAGATTGATGGTGGTTCTCATACATATAAGCATATCGAGCTAAGCATCTATATGTCAAGCCGCTGTTGCTGGCGGAAGATCCGGACGGGAACATTTAGGCCGCCTCTGGCGTTACTCTATTCGGAACAGGGGGTGAAACATGAATCGGTGTCCTACGCTTCGCTATGTGCCGCCGTTTGTCGGAGCCGCGATGCTGCTCGCTGCATGCTCTACCGCGGTAGCCGATGAGCGCGTCATCGAACGCACGGTACCTGCGGCGAAGGCGCGCGAACTGGTGCTGAAAGCTAACGTCGGGGACGTGCGCGTGGTCACGGGCGGAACTGATGACGTGGTCCTGCGCCTGCGCGTGAAGGCCAAGGAGTATCGCAGTTGGCTGCTGACCAGCCGCAAAGGCGATCCCAGCCAGGCCGAACTGGTTGCCGAGACTGCGGGTGATGCGCTGCGGCTCGAGCTGCGCTATCCGGGCGACCGTGACGGCATCGAGGAAGATTGGTCGCTGGAAGTGCCGGCGCGACTGGCCGCGCGCATCACACTCGGCGTCGGTAACCTGCACGTGCGCGGCATCGCCGGCGGCGTGCAACTCAAAGTCAACGTGGGTGAAATCGAAGCAGAGGTTCCCGGCGGCAACATCGAGGCCGAGGTGAACGTGGGCGATATCCGCGCGACCACGGCCAGCAGCTCCTACGAGCGTATTCGGCTCGATGCGAATGTCGGCGACGCCAAAATCATCGGGGCGGACAGTGGCGCCGTCAGGCACTCGAGCGGCTATGGGCCCGGCAGTAGCGCCTCACTCGACGGCGAAGGGCGCGACCGCATCCGGCTGGAAGTCAACGTAGGCGACGCTTCCCTTAACATCCGCGGCGCGAAGTAGCCCTGCCTTAAGAGTTGCACGCCGCCGGGGCCTTACGCGCCTCGCAGTGCCTGGGTTATGACGTAAGAATGCAGGGCGTCTACGGCGAAGGCCGGCGCGCTGCCGCCTTCTCCAAGTCAGCGCGCAGGGCATCGCGCTTGGTGCGCACCTGCTTCGCAAAAGAGTCTTCCGGGAAGCGCTTTAGGTAGGAATCCATCGCTGCCAGCGCCTCGTGGTATTTATCCTGCCGCACCAGAGAGTTAATCAGCAGCAGGTAGACGCGCGCGGGAGCCTCGGCGTGCAACCGCGCCGTCTCGCGCAGGCTCTCCTCCGCGTGCAACCAGTCCTCAAGCCCCACAAACGCTTCCGCGAGCTGAAAGTGGATGCGCCAATCGCCGGCGCGCAACCGCCGCGCCGTCAAGAGCAGGGGCTGCGCTTCGGCGAACTCTTTTTTTGCGTTATAAAGCGAGCCGAGCGCCATGCACGCCTCGAGCAGATGCGGATCCACGTGGAGCGCCGCGGTGAAGGCGGCCGCGGCCTCCTGCTGCTTTTTCTGCGCCAGCAGCGCGGCGCCCAGCGCGCTGTGCGCCGATGCGTACTCCGGATAAAGCTTGGTGGCCTCCTCGAAATGCACCTGGCTTTCCTTGTAGTCGCCGGCGGCGAACTCGCGCATTCCCGCGTCGTAGGACTTGCGCGCGCGATCCGGAATGCGGGCCATCCACGCGGGCAGCGGCCGCGCGCTCGAAGCAGCGGGCGGAGAGGCCGCGCGCCGCGAACTCAGTGCGAGCCGTACGTCGCGCCGCGGCGAATACGAAACATCCACCTCGAAAGTTTGCTCCGGATCGGCGCCATGGCGCGTCGTCAGCTTGTAGGTTCCGCTGGGCAGACCATAGAAGGCGAAGGAGCCTTGATCGTCGGTGTGCTGCGTGCCGCGCGCCGCGCCGCGAAAATCATACAGCGTCACGCGCACGTTGCGGAGGGGCGTAAACTCGTCTTCCGCCGTTACGCGTCCTTCGATCGAATACAAGCTGGCGCCGCTGGGCAAACGCGTCTCCGGCGGCCGCTGGGGAGCCACCTGTGCGCCCACACTCGCGCATAAAGCGGCGCCCACCAAACACAACAAACAAATCCGAAGAGTACTGCGTGCCATCACGCACCCCCGGCGGCGAATACCTTAAGCATTGATTGACGGCTGAGGGCTAGTGGACTTGAGCCGCATGCAGATTGGTCGTGAGCCTGTACCGATCCCCTACAACCTACTCCACCGCTGTGGAGTAGGCAAGAAACCAAGGCGGAGGGCGGAGTGAATCCGCCCTCCGGCTGGAGTTGGCTCAAACGTCGCGCGTGGCTACCAGAGGAACTTGGCCGAGAGCTGGATCACGCGCTGGAATGGGCTATTGCCCAGCCCGCCGCTGAAGATGGTCTTGTCGAGGAACTGCGGGCTGGCCGGCTGCGTAAAGCCGGGGAAGCCGGTAG
>JBOGNS010000303.1:0-7393 GCA_050747305.1 Candidatus Acidiferrales bacterium
GGGCAGCAGCAAGGAGTCGCTCAATTCCGGGCCGGAATTTGTCCGCCTGCTCCCCGGCGGCGTCGAAGAAAATCGTTACCCGCTGCCCGCCGGCGAAAGCGTGCTCGGCCGAACCCGCGGCTCCATCAATTTCCCCGACGACGCTTACCTCTCCGGCCAGCACGCGCGTGTGCGCAACTCCGGCAACAAATGCACGCTGGAAGATTTGCAAGCCGTCAACGGCACCTTCATCGCCGTCCGCAAAGGCGTCACCCTCGCCGACAGCGACATCCTCCTCATCGGCCACCAACTACTCCGCATCACCTCCACCATGTCGTAGCGCCGGCTTCCAGCCGGCGTTTTTTGGTGTCTGACATCGCGTGCGGCTTCGACGGCCACACATCCGGGCCGCGCCCCCCCCAACGCTTGCTCTTTTCCCCATGCTAGAATCCGTCGAGTGGGCGCCAAATTCCGTAAACTGCTGATTGCCAATCGCGGCGAAATTGCGGTGCGCATCCTGCGCGCCTGCCGCGAGCTGGACATTCGCACTGTCTGTGTCTTCAGCGAAGCGGACCGCGCCTCGCTCCATGTGCGACTCGCCGACGAAGCCTACGCCATCGGCCCTGCGCCCTCGCGCGAAAGTTACCTGCGCATCGATCGTTTGATGGACGTGGCGCGGCGCACCGGATGCGACGCACTGCATCCCGGCTACGGCTTTCTTGCTGAGAATCCCGAGCTGCCCCGCGCCTGCGCCGCTTACGGCATCACCTTTGTCGGCCCCACGGCGGAAGCGATGGCGCGACTCGGCTCGAAGACTGCGGCGCGCCAACTCGCCGCCGCGCACAACGTCCCTACCGTTCCCGGCACGCTCGAGCCGCTGGAAACACTCGAGCAAGCGCAGCACATCGCGGCAGAAACCGGCTACCCCGTGATGCTCAAAGCCGTCGCCGGCGGCGGCGGCAAAGGCATGCGCAAAGTGGAAACCGCCGCGGAGTTGCCCGCGGCGTGGCGCGATGCTTCTTCCGAAGCGCTCAACTCCTTCGGCGACCAACGCCTCTTCCTCGAAAAATACCTCGATTGCCCGCGCCACATCGAAATCCAGATCATCGGCGACCACCACGGCAACATGATTTACCTCGGCGAGCGCGAATGCTCCGTACAGCGCCGCCACCAGAAAGTGATCGAAGAAGCGCCCTCCGCCGTCGTGGACGCCGCGATGCGGCAGCGCATGGGTGAAGCCGCGGTGCGTCTCGCGCAGGCCGGCGGCTACACCAATGCCGGCACGCTGGAATTTCTCGTCTCGAGCGAACCTGCGTCGAGCGAGCCTCCGTTGAGCGGGCACGAGGAGCGCAGCTTCTACTTCCTCGAGATGAACACGCGCCTGCAAGTCGAGCATCCCGTCACCGAAATGGTCACCGGCCTGGACATCGTGCAGATGCAGCTCACCGTCGCCGCCGGCCAGCCGCTGCCGATCAAGCAGGGAGACGTGCGCCTGCGCGGCCACGCCATCGAGTGCCGCATCTACGCCGAAGATCCCGACAACAATTTCTTCCCTTCACCGGGGAAGATCGAAGCCCGCCGCATGTGTGCCGGCCCCGGCATCCGCGTGGACGACGGCGTCTACCCGGGCTGGGTGGTGCCCACCGATTACGACCCGCTGCTCGGCAAGCTGATCGCCTGGGCGGAAACGCGCGACGAAGCTATCGCCCGCATGCAACGCGCGTTGCGCGAATACTACGTCCGCGGCATCAAGACCAACGTCGCCTTCTTCCGTCGCATCCTCGCCGAACCCGACTTCCGCGCCGCCCGCATCCACACCCGATGGCTCGACGACCTGCTGGCGCACTCCGCCACCGCCACCGCGAGCGCGCCGCTCGCCGCCGGGCCGGACCTCGCCACCGATCCTGCGCTAGCGAGCGAAGAACACGCCGTCCTGCTGGCCGCCGCGCTGTGGCACGCCACACAGAACGGCGCCGGCAAGAGCCCCGCGACGGCTTCGCCGGCAGAACCTGCTTCGCGCTGGCGCAGCGCCGGCCGCCACGAACTGCTGGATCGCGAGCCTCGCGGCTAGCAGCCAAAACAAACGCGCCTGATGCTGCGTCTATTCGGCAAGAGGAGGTGTCCGATGATCCGCTTCATCTTTTGCATGGCCATGTCAACGGTCGTGCTGGCTGCGTTTGGCAATGCCGGCCCGCAGCCGCCACAACCGCGCGCGTGGAATTTCGACAAAGACAAGCCGGGCGCCCTCCCGCAAGGCTTTGTCGCAGCGGCCGGAGATTGGAAAGTGGCCGAGCATGCCCGCGCCCCCAGCCCGCGCCACGCTTTGGCGCAGTGGGCCAAAAATGCGCGGCCGGTTTTCAATGTCGTGCTGGCCGATGGCGCGGACCTCAAAGATGTGGATCTCTCCGTGCGCATGCTGGCCCTGGACGGGCAGATTGACCAAGGCGGCGGGCTGGTGTGGCGCGCGCGCGATGCGCGCAATTACTACATCGCGCGCTACAATCCGCTGGAAAACAACTTCCGTGTGTACAAAGTAGTGGAAGGTCAGCGCACGCAACTGCACTCCGCCGACATTCCGCGCAGCGACGGCTGGCACACCATTCGCATCACCATGCGCGGCGACGCCATCGAATGCTTTTACGACGGAAGAAAATATCTGGAGGCGCGCGACACCGCGTTCCCCGCTTCCGGCAAAATCGGCTTGTGGACCAAGGCCGATGCCCAGACTCTGTTCGACGATCTCACCGTATCGCCGCTTCGCTGATCTCGCACGCACCGGAAAGGAGCACTATGCGCAGGCTCTTACTTTACGGCCCGATCTTTCTGTTTCTTCTGGCCGCCCGCGTGGCCGCCCAGCAACCGAGCATCGAGCAGGAGTTGCGCGCGGAGCTGGCGCGCATGAAAGAGCAGATCGCGCGCATCGAATCGCTGCTCACGCGCCTCGAACGCGAACGGGCCGCCGCCGTCGCGCCTGTGCGGGCCGTTTCCTCCACCATACCCGCCCCTTCGCTGTCCGTGTCGGAAAGCGCGCCGCCTCCCGAGCCGGCCACGGCTTCACAAGCCGCTGCGCCCGTCGAGCGCGCGCCCGCGCTGAACACGCCCTCGGCACTGCCGCTGCGCGAAGAAGGCTACCGCAAAGCGCCGCCGCGATTCGATGTGCTGCTGCAAGCGCGCGGCGACTTCTTCGCAGACACCGCGCGCAACGACTCTTTCTTCCTGCGCAAAGCGGAAATCGGCGTGAAAGGCCGCATCACCGAGAATGTGGACTTCGTAATCGAACTGGATCCGGTGCGCGCCAACGACGCTTTCCGCCGCACTTACATTCGCCTCTCGCATTTCGAGCGGCTGCACGTCAAGCTGGGTCTGGAGAAAGCCCCGCTCGGGCTGGAGGAGCTGACTTCATCGGCGCAGATTCCTTTCGTGGACCGCTCGGAAGTCAACGACCGCTTCGCGCCCGCCGAAGAGCTCGGCGTACACCTGGAATCGCACTGGGAAAAATGGCTGCTGCAATTCTCGGTTTCCAACGGCAGCCGCCGCCTGGCGCGCGACGATAACAACCAGAAAGACGTCACCGGCCGCGTCGTCTGGGGCCCCACGCATTGGTTCTCCGTGGGCGGCGCGGTGCAGAGCGGCACCAACGGCCCCGCATCGCTGGCGCGCGATCGCTATAATGCCGAACTCAAACTCGGCTCCAACCTCTCCGGCTTTCAGGCCGAGTTTTACCGCGCGCAGGACGCCAGCCTGTGGAGCTCCGCCTTCTACACCTCTGCGTTTTGGGCGTTTGCCACGCGCCGCGAGTGGATCACGCACGTGCAGCCCGTGATCCGCTACGAGCACGTGGGCCGCAGCGACCGCGACGCGCTCCAGGAATTGCGCCTGCTCACCTTCGGCTTCAGCTTGCTCTTTCAGCAGCATCGCTCCAAATTCCAGCTAAACTATCTCAAAGACCTGCACACCGGCTCATTCAAGGATGCGCTGCGCGCGCAGTATCAGGTGGAGTTCTGAGCCGCACGGAGGACGCCATGAAATGGATCACTCGCGAAAACATCAAAGTGGATCGCGTCGCGTGTCCGTGGCTCATCCGCCGCTTCATTGATTCCGGCACGCAGTTCCTGTTTGTGCCCGAGGATCAGGTGCTCCCTCGCGCCACGGCGGACGAAGCTGTTCCCTTCGACATGCCGCGCAATCCGGAATTGAAGTTCACCCATCACGACGGTTTGTGCACCTTCGAGGTGCTGATCCGCGAATACCAGTTGCAAGACGCCGCGCTCGACCGGCTCGCGCGCATCGTCCATGGCGCCGACATCAAAGGCGAGGAGCACGCCGCCGCCGAAGCTCCGGGGCTGCGCGCCATCGCGGAAGGCTTCGCTGCGCTGGGCATTTCCGATGAGCAGCGCCTCGAGCGAGGCTTCCCCATCTACGACGCGCTCTACGCCTGGTGCCAGAAGCAGGCATCTAGCGAGGTGAAAACATGAAACTCTCCCCTGCCGCGGTTCTCCTGCTCCTCGCTGCAATCACCATTAGCACGCCTGCGCAAACGCCGCCAAAAATTTCCTGGGAGGAGGTAGACAAGGCTCTCGGGCGGGCCGGTGAAGAACGCGACGGGGTTTATCGCGTCACGTTTCCGCGCACCGACCTGAACGTCCGCGCCGGCGGTGTGCGCGTGCGCGCCGGCCTCGCGCTTACTTCCTGGGTCGCATTCCAGCCTGCGCACAACGTGGTAATGATGATGGGCGATTTGGTGCTCACGGCAAGCGAGCTGCCAAGCGTCACGTCACGCCTCGTGAAGAGCGCCATCGAAATCACCGCCGTACACAATCATTTGGCCGGAGAGCGGCCGCAGGTGATGTACGTCCATTTTCATGGTCATGGCGAAGCCGGCAAGCTTGCCGCGGCACTGCGGGCTGCGCTGGCCGCAACCGCTACTCCGCCGGACGCGCCAGGGGGCGGCGCAGGCCCTGCCGCGGGCGGCCGCCTCGATCCCATACAGCTTTCGGAGATTCTCGGGTTGGCCGGCGCCGAGCGCAACGGCGTCGTCAGCTTCAGCGTCCCTCGTGCGGAGAAAATCACCGCCGCAGGCGGGGTGGCGCTCGGCCCCCGCATGGGTGTCGCCACGGCCATCAACTTTCAGTCGGCGGGCAGCGGCGCCGCCGCCACGGGTGATTTCGTCCTCACCGCCACCGAAGTGCAGCCCGTGATCCGTGCTCTCCATCAGCACGGCATTGAAGTGACTTCTCTGCACAGCCACATGCTCGACGATCAGCCGCGCCTCTTTTTTCTGCACTTCTGGGGGCGCGCTCCCGCAGCCGCTCTGGCCGAAGGCCTGCGTGCCGCGCTTGACGTCACCGCGCATGCAAAGCCCCGCTGAATGCTGTCAGTGTAAGATAGGCCGCCTGTGAAGCTGGAAATCCACCTCGGCGGCAAAGCGCGCATCGTCGAACTGTCGCGCAGCGAAGGCCGCCTCACCTGGGCCATCGATGGCCAAGCCATCGATGCCGACGCGGTGGAAATCACGCCGGGTATTTTCTCGATCCTGCTCGATGGCCGCTCGTTCGAAGTGCGCGTAGACGCGCACGCCGGCGGCCTGCGCATTCACACCGGCCATCGCGAGTATCCGGTCACCGTGATTGATCCGCGCTCCTGGCGCGGCAAACGCGGCCACGCGCTGGAAGCCGCAGGCCGCCAGCAAATCGTCGCGCCCATGCCGGGGAAAGTTGTGCGCCTGCTGGTGCAGCAAGGCGACGCGATCGAGGCCGGCAAAGGCTTGCTGGTGGTGGAAGCGATGAAGATGCAGAACGAAATTCGCGCGCCCAAAAGCGGCACCGTCGAGCGCCTGCTCGTCAGCGAAGGCCAGCCCGTCAACGCCGGCGAAGTCCTCGCCGTCGTGAGCTAGAAAATAGAAAAGAGAAAAGAGAAAAGGGAAAAGGGTGGGACAGCGCCGCGTAAAGGCCACGCTTGTTCCGTACCTTTTTTCTATTTTCTCTTTTCTATTTTCTGGGTCCTTACTGCTGGCGCTGCGATCCTCGCAGATGGTACGGCACGCTGGTCACCACAGTACCGGGTCGGAACAGCAGCGCGCCCTTAAACAGCAAGCTCGTCTGATTGTGCAGCAGCCCGTGCCACCAGCGGTCCGAGACGAACTCCGGCAGCAGCACGGTGATCTTGTCATCTGCGCGCAGGTCTTCTACTTCGTCGATGAATCGCAACAGCGGCCGCAACACCGACCGGTACGGCGATTCGAACACCACCAGCGGCACGTCATCCACAAACTTCTTCCACCGCGCCACAAGCTCTTCGCGGCCCTCGCCGTCGGTGCTCACGTGCACGGCCATCACGTCTCGCGAGATGGACTTGGCATATTCCACCGCCGCCAGCACGATGCGGTTGGGCGCCGCAGGCACCGGGATGATCACCGTGTGACGCGTGGCACGCGGCTTCTCGTAGCCGGATAGCGAAAGTTCGGTGCTCAGTTGAAAGTAATGCCGGCGAATCTTGCGGAACGCGATCACGAACAGCGGGATGGCAATCACCACCAGCCACGCCCCGTGCGTGAACTTCACCGCCGTCACCACGATGAGCACCACGCCGGTGCACAGCGCCCCCAGCGCATTCAGCGCCATGCGCCAGCGATACCCGCGCTGCTTCGACTCCCGCCAGTGCTTCACCATGCCCGCTTGCGAAATCGTGAAAGAAATAAACACGCCCACCATGTAGAGCGGGATCAGCCGGTGCGTGTCGCCGCGGAACGCCACCAGCAGCGCGCCCGCCGCCACGCCGAGGATGATGATGCCGTTGGAAAACACCAGCCGGTCACCGAAATTGGCAAGCTGCCGCGGCAGGAAGCGGTCGCGCGCCAGAATCGAAGAGAGCCGCGGGAAATCCGCGAAGCTGGTATTGGCGGCAAGAATCAAGATCGCTGTTGTGGCCGCTTGGATCATGTAGTACACCGCGCCCGAGCCGAAAACAATGCGGCTGATCTGCGAGTTCACCGTCTCTCCCTCCACCGGCATCACGCCGAAACGGTGCGCCAAAAACGTAATCCCCAGGAACAGCGTGCCCAGGATTCCCGCCATCCAGAAGAGCGTGATGGAGGCGTTGCGCGATACCGGCGCCTTGAACGCCTGCACGCCGTTGGAAACCGCTTCCACTCCGGTAAGCGCCGTGCATCCCGACGCAAACGCGCGCAGAAAAAGCCACGCCAGCGGCACGCCAGCCGCAGCTTGCAATTCCGCCGCCGGCGCTGCCGCCGCTCCGCCCGGTGACCAGAACACGCGCGCCAGTCCGCCTACTACCAGCACCACGCCACTGAAGATGAACCAATACACCGGCACGCCAAACAGCGTCGCCGATTCGCGCACTCCGCGCAGGTTGGCCATCAAAATAAAGACCACGCACGCCAGACACAGCGCTACCC
>JBOGNS010000304.1:0-4570 GCA_050747305.1 Candidatus Acidiferrales bacterium
CATAGGCCATGCCGATATTCTTTTTCAGGAACGGCGCGGGCGAGCCGCTGGTCACTTTTCCCACCTCACGGCCGGATGAGAACACGCGATAGCCGTCGCGCGCGATCAACCGGTCTTGTATTTCGAAGCCCACCAGCTTGCGGCGCAGGCCGGTTTTCTTCTGCACAGCCAGCGTGTCGCGGCCGAGGAAGTCGCCTTTGTCCATTTTGCAGATCCACCCGAGGTTGGCTTCCCACGGCGTCGTCGTGCCATCGATTTCGTGACCATATAACGCCATGCCCGCCTCCAGGCGCAGCGTGTTGCGCGCGCCCAGCCCGCACGCGATCAATCCATCGGCCTTGCCGGCCTCCAGCAAATCTGTCCAGATTTTTTCGGAATGCTCGGGTGAGACGTAAAGTTCGAAGCCGTCTTCGCCGGTGTAGCCGGTGCGCGCGATCAGGCAATGCACGCCGCTGACTTCGCCGAAGCCGAAGTGGTAATACTTCATCGAAGCCAGACCGGCTTTCGTCAACCGCTTCAGAATCGCTTCGGACTTTGGCCCTTGCAGCGCGAATTGCGTATAGCGCGGCCCGGCATTTTCCACTTCCGCGCCGGAGTCGCGAGAGCCCTCGCGCGATAGAGCGTTGTGCGCGCAGATGTGCGCGTAATCCTTATCTTGATTCGAGGCGTTGACGCACAGCAGATAGTGCGTGTCCGAAAGCTTGTGTACCAGCAGGTCGTCGACGAAGGTGCCTTTCTCGGTCATCAGGCCGGAGTAGTGCGCCTGACCCACCGCAAGCTTCGCGGCATCGTTGCAGGAAATCCTCTGCACTAAATCCAGCGCCCGCTGCCCGCGAATTTCGATCTCCCCCATGTGGCTTACGTCGAACAGGCCCGCTGCAGTGCGCACCGCCAGGTGCTCGGCGATGATGCCGGAGTATTCCACCGGCATGTCCCAGCCGCCGAAGTCCACCATGCGCGCACCCATACGCCGGTGCGAGGCGTTCAGCGGAGTTTTTCGGAGTTGTGCGGCGGCCGTCGTGCTCACGGAATGCTTCTCGGGCGAGTCGAAGAAACACGAAACTAGCACCAACGCTACCGAGTGTCAACCGCAGTCAGTCGAGAGAGTCGAGAGCCGACAGCTTACAGTCGACAGCTCACAGTACGCAGCGGCGCACAGCTTCACCGAGAAATCTCTCGCCAACGTTGGAGTCGGCTGCGAACTGACGAACGCACACAGCCTGTCTTTGCAAGAACTGTAAGCTGTCGACTGTAAGCTTCGGCTGTAAGCTCCGCTTGTCCCATCGCCGCGCGCTGGCTTATAGTGACGCCGAGGAGAGCCGATGCAGGTCAGAATCGTGTGCGTGCTGTGCGACAAGCCGGAATATGAATGCCAGTGCGACCGCTACTGCTGCATCTGCAAGGGCCAGTACAGCATCCGCCTGTGCAGCGATGGGCAGTATTACTGCCCCGATTGCCGCGAGGCGCTGGAAATTTCGGTGGTGCAATACAGTGGATGACGCCGCGCCTTGTGTCCGCATCACGGTGCAATCCGACCCGCGGCTGCTGACTGGCGTGGCCACTGCGGTGGAGCTGTGCGCGAAATCGTCAGGCCTCAGCGAACGAGCCAGCAACCAGGTAAAGACTGCCGCGGCAGAGGCGGCTCGCGAAACCTTCAGCCTGCTGGCTGACCGCGATAGCTCGCTCGACATCGCCGTGCAAGCTTTCGCAGACCGCGTGGAAGTGATCCTCGAACACCGTGGCGAGGCGCTGCCCACCGCCGGGCTGGATACATTTCTTACTACAGGCGTGCAAGGCCCTTCTGCCGGCACCGTCACCGGCCTTTCGTTGCTGAGCCGCGTGGACCGCGTGCTCTATACCACTGAAAAGGGCGTTTCCCGCACTACGCTGGTGAAATACAGGAAGAAAGCAGAAAGCTGACAGCTAACATTCGACAGTCGACAGTTGAACCTTGCCAGATCCAAACCACGAGCCAGCCTTCAAGGGTCGTCCGCTTCGCAGTCCCCAAATTCGACGGAGTACCACGCGCTCGACACTCGCTGTGATCCGTAAGCTGTCGACTGTGAGCTGTAAGCTGTCGACGGTCAGCTTCCCTACAACTTCACGGCGAACGTGCTGCGTCTTAGCAGCGCGAGCAGCGTCTCTTCGGTGAGATTCACGCGGATGGTGAGCCGCTCGCCGCGCGGCGTCACCGTGGCGGACTCCAGCACTTTGGCGAAATCGGGGTTGGTTTTTTCTTCCTGGTAGCGCCGATACAAAATCCCGGCCTGCAAAAGCGCGGCAAACATGTTGGCGTCGTCGGGAGTTTCGCACACGGAGTGGAACTGCGCGTCCAGCCCGCGATCCGCTTGCAACTCGATGATGGTGGCCTTCAGCTTTGCGGTGAGCTGCTGCGCTTCCGGGAACTGCGCGGCTTCCGGCACAAGTTGCTGGATGGCCACGCTGGTGTAACCGGGGCCAAGCACCGCCCACCCCAGGCTGCGCCCGTTCACTTCTTCAATCAACGGATACATCAGGTCGTTGCGCAACAGCCCTTCCTCGGCGCCGAAGCGCACCTCGATCATCTGCTCGAGGATGGCGCGGTGCCCGAAGGCCGCAGTGTTGGCATCCAGAAAGAAAAAGAAAATGTCCGCCGGCCCGTCGCCGCTGCCGAAAGCATACAGCTTGAATCCCCGTACTTCGGTCGGCGCCACCTTCTGCCGCTTGAAATGCTCGTCAACATCTGCCGGGCGGAAACTTCCCAGCGCCACGCCGACGATCAAATCGCTCCGCTCGGAGTTGGGCAGGGTTGCCGCCCAGGCCAGCTCATCCACCTGTGAGTTAGGATCGATACCGGCTTGCACCAGGAACTGCTCGAACTGACGGAAGCGGCTGGGCAGCATCTGATCCTTCATTTGCGTGAACCACTTGTGCCGCCGCGCGCTCTTCAAGTCGGCGTAGGCGAACTCCGCCACGTCTTTCGGGAACAGCGAAATAATCGCCGGGTTCAACGAGCCAGCCGCGGCCGGCAGCGCCAAAGCCAGAATCATCACCAGCAGAATCGTTCTTTTCATGAGCCTCCCTGACATCCTCGAGTATACAGCCTATGAAATCGTCGCGGCCTTTGTTTCGCTGCCGCGTAGGCGCGTTTCCAGCGCGTTGCTCTGCTCGCGCATTTGCTTTGTGAACGCTGCGTCGGTGATGGACTCCAAATTGATCGCCACGTTTTCCAGCGCGCCGCGCGCGCCCGCGGCAGCCATCAACCGGCCTACACGCAGGTCTGAGAGCATAGACGGGCTGGAGATGGCTTCCAGTTGCCCCAGCCGCTCAAATATTTCCGCAGCCGCTTGCGCCACGCGCAGCGGGACCAGCGCGGCCATCTGTGTGGCCTTCTGAATTGTGACCTCGCGGCGCGATTGCTCGTCCGGCGTTTCCTTGGGCAGCTTCATGGCGGCGAGCACGGCATCGTAGGATGCGGCGTCGGTATCGATCGCCTCGGTGAGCGCGGCCGCGGCTTGTCGCAGTTCATCCAGTGCCCCGCTCAACTGGTCCACGTGTTGCGCCTGTGCTTTTTTCTTGCGCGAAAGTCCGGCGACCATCTGCCCCAACGCCGCCGCCAGCGCGGCTGCCAGCGCGGCCACTGAGCCGCCGCCCGGAGTTGCCGTAGGCGCGGCGACTGCGTCAAGAAACGGCTGTGCCAGGTCGCCGAGGCGGCCGAGCTTGCCTTTTGATTCCAGCGGCGCGCCGGTGAGCGCAGCCGCCAGCCGGTTCTCCAGCACCTGCTCCGGCGAAAAATTCTCCAGTTGCAGGTAGAAGTCCGCCGTCATTTCAATCGCGCGCTTGGGAATCAGGCCGACGATCTCGCTGCCCACCGGCATCACGCCATAGCGCTTGGCTTCGCGCTCCACCATTTCGAACACGCGGTGCAGCGGCGTTTGCTCGAAGTCGGTCATATTGATGGAGACTTGCGCCAGCCCGCGCGCACGCAGGTCCACGCCCATCGCTTTGGCATAACGCAGGCCGCCGGAGGAGAAGCGGATCGCCTTCGCGATCTTGTTGGCGATGGCTACGTCCGGCGTGTTCAGGTTGATGTTGTAAGCGATGAGAAACTTGCGCGCGCCCACCACAGTGGCGCCGGCAGTAGGATGCAGCGCCGGGCCGCCCACGTCCGGCGCGCGCTCGGGATTGCGCGGCGCTTCTTCGCGCAAGCCTTCGAATTGCCCGCGGCGGATATTCTCCAGATTCGCGCGATCAGGGCGCTGCGCCGCCGCTTCGTAAAAATAGACCGGAACCTTGTAGCGGCCCCAAATTTCCGCGCCGACTTTCTTCGCCATGTGCACGCAGTCTTCGATGGCCACGCCTTCGATGGGGATGAACGGCAGCACGTCGCAGGCACCGATGCGCGGATGCGCGCCGGTGTGCCTGGTGAGGTCAATCAACTCGAGCGCCTTGCCCACACCGGCCAGGGCCGCTTCGGCCACCGGCTCCGGCTCGCCCGCCAGCGTAATCACGCAGCGGTTGTGGTCGGCATCCATCTCACGGTCGAGCACGTAGACGCCGGGCACCGCGCGCATCGCCGCCACCAGCGCAT